>NZ_JAAKEF010000018.1:0-50480 GCF_011039055.1 Adlercreutzia sp. ZJ154 | reverse complement strand
TGAAGCGCGGGCGAGCTGAAGAAGCAGCTCACTACAATTCTCTTATCGAACACCTATTTGCCGCCGGACGCGAGGGCGATGTTCTTAAAGCCTCTAAAGACCCGGCTTATCGCGAACGGCTTTTTGCTGAGTTTAATATTTAGAGTAAAGCATCAACCAAGTTATAAGTACTTCATTAATTACGCTTGAATGTAACTCTTTGGTACGATTCTTCTGGGCACAATACCTGCAAAAGAAAAACTCCCGCACCTGTAAGGCTTACGGGAGCTTTTTGCACTATATAAATGGGTTTACTTAAAGAAACCGTCGTAGTTGTGCATCTTAAGTTGGCTTTCCACTTTGCTCATAGTGTCTAGCGCAACGCCAATCATAATCAGAATAGACGTGCCGCCAAACGACTGAATAAGCTGATTACCAGTGAAGTAGAAAATAATTGTAGGCACTACCGCAATAAGCGCAATAAAAATACCACCGGGTAATGTTATTCGCTTCAGCGTATTCCTGATATACGCAACCGTAGCCGAACCCGGACGTACTCCGGGAATAAATCCACCTTGCTTGCGAATGTTATCTGCCGTTTCCTCCGGATTAAACACCATAGAAGTGTAGAAATACGCAAAGAATACAATCAAAACAAGCGTTAAGATCCAGTTAAGCCAACCGGTTGAGCACCAATCAGCAAAAGTGGTTAGCCAGTCTACATTGAAAATGGCAGCCAACTGTGCTGGCAAGTACAAAATACAGCTAGCAAAGATGATAGGTATAACACCAGCAGCATTCACCTTTAACGGAATGTATGTATTCTGCCCGCCCATCATTTTACGACCAGAAACACGCTTCGCATAATTTACCGGTATGCGGCGCTGAGCACGTTCGATAAAGATAATAAGCGGTATGCAAGCCAAAACGACAATAAGAATAAGTGCGGTTATGGCAATGCCCATGCCTAAATCGGCAGTAAGGTTAATTGAACTGAAAATAGCGGACGGAACGCGGCTAACAATGCTAATGAAAATGATTAGCGACATGCCGTTACCAATACCGCGCTGCGTAATAAGCTCGCCCATCCACATTATGAATGCGGTGCCTGCCACCAATGTAAATACAATTATTACGCAGGTAAGCCAATATGGAACTTCATTAGAGAAAGTTACTCCGTATGCCGGCGACTGGAAAAGTAGCAAATAACCAACAGCATTAATTAAGCCAAGTGCCAGTGTAAGATAACGCGTAACCTGCGTAATTTTCTTACGACCAGAATCGCCCTCTTTTGCCCAGCGCCCAACAGCTGGTATAACACCCTGCATTAGCTGCATAATAATTGATGCAGTAATGTAGGGCATAATGCCCAGCGAAAACACGCTGAAGTTAGACAGAGCGCCACCAGTGAACAAGTCAAGCATACTCATGGCAACGCCCGAATCCTGATACGCCGTTGCAAACTCGTTAAACGGAATACCGGGAACAGGTACATATGCGCCAAAGCGATAGAGCGCAAGAATGGCAAGAGTAAACAGAATCTTCTTCCGCAGCTCTGGTACTTTGAACGCGTCGACTATGGAGCTTAGCAAGGCTCTTCGACCTTTCCTCCGGCTGCTTCTATCTTTGCCTTAGCGGAAGCAGAAATCTTATCAACCTTCACAGTAAGAGCCTTTGTAATCTGACCATCTCCTAGAACCTTTACGGGATCGCAGGAATGCTTAATTACGCCCTTGGTCTTCAAAGTGTCGCAGTCAACCGTTTCGCCTGCTTCGTATATACGATCAAGCTTACTGACGTTAACAGCGATGTATTCAACACGATTCGGATTACGGAATCCGGGAAGCTTTGGAAGCCTACGTGCCAGAGGAGTCTGACCGCCTTCAAAGCCTGCACCTTTACCGCCACCAGCGCGAGACTTCTGACCGTTCATGCCGCGACCGGCAGTTTTACCTTTACCGGACGCAGGACCGCGACCAACACGCTTACGCTTGTGGGTAGAACCCTCAGCAGGCTTCAAATCTTTAAGTTCCATTCAAATCTCCTTTTTTCGCGTCTTTCGACGCTCGCTTTCACTATAAAAAGTCTTTTGTAAAGTTAGCATATGACTGGATAAACTTTTGACCGCCTTTGTAAGACGGTCAAATTTTTACAGTTCTTCCACTTCTATCAAATGCTTTACCTTGAATATCATACCGCGAACGGACTCGTTATCTACCACATCGTGGCTTTTGCCAATACGACCAAGACCCAACGCGCGCAGCGTGCGATCCTGATCATACTTGCGACCAATCTGGCTTTTTACTTGCGTAAGGCGCAGAGTTTTCTTTGCATCAGCCATTACTTCTGCTCCTTCCTGCCAAACATCTTGTCAACAGTAGTTCCGCGACGCGCAGCCACTGTTTCGGGGCTTTCCATAACCTTTAAACCTTCTGCAGCCGCCTTCACTATATTCATAGCATTGCTAGTGCCAAGGCTCTTGGTTATAACGTTCTTAACACCAGCCAATTCCATGATGGCGCGAACTGGACCACCAGCCATAACACCAGTACCGGGAACAGCCGGCTTAATAAGCACGCGACCAGCGCCATATTCGCCAATAACTTCGTGCGGAATGGAGCCTTCTTCAGTCAGCGGCACGGTGAACATGTTTTTCTTCGCGTCCTCTACGCCTTTCTTGATGGCGTTGGGAACCTCTTGGGATTTACCCAAACCAAGACCAACCTTGCCATTTCCGTCACCAACGACAACCAATGCAGTAAGCTGCATACGACGACCGCCCTTGACGGTCTTGGAGACGCGGTTAATGCTAACTACGCGCTCTTCCAGTTCTGGAACAGCGTTTTCCTGTTGTTTACGGGCCATATACGTCTCCTCCTAGAACTTCAGGCCGGCTTCGCGAGCTGCGTCAGCCAGAGCCTTCACGCGCCCGTGATACAGATTTCCGCCACGGTCGAACACGACTTCGTTAATACCCTTATCCTGTGCCATTTTGCCTATGATAGTGCCCAGTTCAGCTGCGCCAGCAACCGTTGAGGCTTTAGCGCCAGTCTTCTTGAACTCAGGACCCATTGTAGACACGCCACAAATGGTCTTACGGCTAACATCGTCGATAACCTGAACATACATATTATTGTTAGAGCGGGTAACGCACATGCGCGGACGAGTTGCAGTACCCGACACTTTACCGCGAACGCGACGATGGCGACGCGCAAGACCGGATTGACGCTTGAGTATTGATTTCTGCATTTTCCGATCTCCTTCTTATTCCTTACCAGCTTTGCCGGCTTTACGACGCACATATTCGCCTTCATAGCGAATACCCTTGCCCTTATACGGCTCGGGCTTACGCCACTTGCGAATATCGGCTGCAACTTGACCAACCTGCTCTTTTGATGCGCCAGAAACAGTAATTTCGTTTTGCGAAGGAACCTCAAATGTAATTCCTTCAGGCGCTTTCACTAATACAGGATGCGAAAAGCCCAGCTGCATCTCTAGGTCGCGCCCCTTTAGCGCTGCACGATAACCAACGCCGACAAGCTCAAGCTTTTTGGTGTAGCCCTCGGACACGCCGATAATCATGTTGTGAAGCAAGCTGCGGGTAAGACCCCAGTATGCATTCGTCTGACGCTCATCATTAACAGGGCTAACTACTACAGAATCGCCCTCTTGTTTGATAACCATGGTAGGCTGGAAAGTACGAGTTAGTTCGCCCTTCTTGCCTTTGACGGTAACAGTGGTGCCGTCAATATTCACTTCCACATCCGATGGTACAGAAATTGGCATCTTTCCGATACGAGACATTGCGCACCCCCTACCAGATATAGGCGATAACCTCGCCGCCAATACCCTTCTTGCGGGCATCGCGGTCGGTCATAACGCCAGCCGAGGTTGATATGATTGCAGTACCAAGACCGCCGAGAACACGCGGCAGTTCGTCTTTACCTGCATAAATACGAAGACCCGGCTTGCTGATGCGCTTAATGCCGCGAATGGTCTTCTGTTTTTTTGGACCATATTTCAGCGTAATTGTGAGGGTGCCACGGGGTTCGCCGTCTTCAACCTCATATCCGCCGATGTAGCCCTCTTCGTCCATTATTCGGGCGATCTCTACCAGCTTTTTACTGGTGGGCATAGACACAGAGTCCTTAGCCGCAGACTGTGCATTACGCACGCGCGTTAGCATGTCTGCTATGGGATCGGTCATTGTCATTTCAGGTTTCTCCTTTGGTTAGTGATGAGCCTCGCATCTGGTTCGCATACCGCCCCTAGCGGCTGCGCCTTCTATGCGGGCACACCCGTACTCCAAGACATCCGGTTTACCAAGATGACTTAGTTACGCCGGGCAGCTTGCCTTCATTAGCCAGTTCGCGCAAGCATATGCGGCATAAGCCAAACTTGCGATAATAAGAGCGAGGACGCCCACAACGCATGCAGCGATTGTGCTGGCGCGTAGAATATTTCGGCTCTCGCTTGGCCTTGGCAATCATCGATTTCTTAGCCATGCATTCCTTCTTTCTTGCGAGTCAAATGACTCTGGTCGAGGTTACACGAAAGGACCGTATGGTCCTATCGCTTTACTTGCTCTTGAACGGGAAACCAAGGTCGGCTAGCAATGCTAGAGCGCCCTCGTCGTTTGCCGCGCTCGTTACGAATGTTATGTCCATACCGCGCGTGTGGTCTATTTTGTCGTAGTCCACTTCGGGGAAGATGAGCTGCTCGGTAACACCCATGGAATAGTTGCCGCGTCCGTCAAAGCTGGTGCGAGACATACCACGGAAGTCGCGAATACGCGGAATAGCAGTTGCTACCAAGCGATCGAAGAATTCCCACATACGATCGCCGCGCAGAGTAACCTTGCAGCCAATCGCCTGACCTTCGCGCAGTTTGAAACCTGCGATAGATTTCTTTGCGCGGCAAACCATCGGTTGCTGACCGGTGATAACGCGCAAATCGCTAATGGCGCCTTCTAGCTGCTTGCTGTCTTGAGCAGCTTCGCCAACGCCCATGTTTACAACGATCTTTTTCAATGTAGGGATCTCGTTTACATTATCAAGTCCCAGTTCGTCCTTTAATTTAGGACGTATTTCATCTAAATACTTTTTCTTTAAACGAGGCATATCTGCCATTTTCTTACTCTCCTTCGTTTTTTCTTGACAGGAGATTTCCGACCCCCTGCCCTTAAAGGCATTTACTCCAAGCGATTGCCGATATTGCCTAGCGCTTGGCTTCGCGCGTCGAAAAATGCGATTTTATATCACATTTTTCTAGCGCTGCAGAATCGCGCTACGGCAACATCCGCAATCGCCATTCTGCCCATCTAGAGCTTTTACAGCGGGGTGCTGCGGAAGCCCTAATCGATATCCTTGCCGCACTTCTTGCAAACTCGAATCTTCTTGCCGCTGTCATCGCGACGACGAGCTGCACGTGTAGGTTTCTTGCAGCTAGGACAGATAAGCATAACATTGCTTACTGCTAGCGGAGCTTCTATCGTAGAGATTCCACCCTGAGGATTAGCCTGCGTAGGACGCATAGCTTTCTTTATGGTGTTAATTTTCTCAACTACTACACGCTCGGTTTCAGGAATGGTACGCAGAACCTTACCTTCTTTGCCCTTATCCTTACCAGCAAGAATGGTTACAGTGTCACCCTTCTTTATGGGAAGAATATTGCGCTCGGTTTTCTTAGTTGCCATCTTTAGCACCTCCTAGAGCGTTTCCGGTGCCAAAGACACGATCTTCATGTACTTCTTATCGCGCAGCTCACGAGCAACAGGCCCAAAGATACGCGTACCGCGCGGAGTGCCATCGTTGTTGATTAGCACGCACGCATTCTGGTCAAACTTGATATAGCTGCCGTCGGCGCGACGAACCTCTTTCTTAACGCGCACGATAACGCAACGAACAACCTCGCCCTTTTTGACGGCGCCATTTGGTTGTGCTTCCTTAACAGAGCACACAATAACGTCGCCCAAGCCGGCGTAACGACGCTTGCTTCCGCCCAGTACCTTTATGCACTGAACCCTGCGCGCGCCGGAGTTGTCAGCCACATTGAGCATGGATTGCATCTGGATCATGCTTTTCCTCCTACTTCACATAGCAGTGCAAGCGCGCCGCTATTTGGCTTTCTCGACGATCTTCGACAGGCGCCAGCGCTTCATTTTGGAAAGCGGGCGTGTCTCCATTATTTGAACAGTGTCGCCTTTGCCGGCTTCATTGTTTTCATCGTGGGCATGAAACTTTTTAGTGGTAGTAATCATTTTGCCGTAGATAGGATGCGGCTTGCGCTCTTCCACGGACACCACAATAGTCTTATCGTTCGCATCGCTTACAACGACGCCCTGACGAACTTTGCGTAGATTCCTTGTTTCTGACATCTTCTGCTCCTTTACGCGCTCAACTCGCGGGCACGCTGCTCGGTGAGGATGCGCGCGATGTCTTTCTTGACCTGCTGCACACGAGCCGTGTTATCCAACTGGCTAGTAGCCATTTGGAAGCGCAGGTTAAAAAGTTCTGCGCGGGCGTCTTTGAGCTTCTCGGTCAAGTCTTCTGCAGAAAGCTCGCGAATCTCTGATGCTTTCATTTAGTCCTCCTGCTTCTGGCTCTCGCGAGAGACGATCTTGCACTTAATGGGTAACTTCATTATTGCTAAGCGAAGTGCCTCATGCGCAGTTTCTTCGTCCACGCCATCTATCTCAAACATAATGCGTCCGGGCTTTACAACAGCTACCCAAGCCTCGGGTGCGCCCTTGCCCTTACCCATGCGGGTTTCAGCGGGTTTCTTAGAGATGGGCTTATCGGGGAAGATGGTGATCCAAACTTTACCACCACGCTTCATGTGACGAGTCATAGCAACACGGGCAGCCTCTATTTGACGGTTGGTAATCCAGTGGCGCTCGAGCGCTTGAATACCATAGGTGCCATGATTCAGACGTGTACCACCCTTAGCGTTGCCCTTCATGGAGCCGCGCTGCACCTTGCGGTGCTTGACACGTTTAGGCATTAACATTTATCTGCGACCTCCTTCATTGCGGCCGCCACGATCGCCGCGACGTCCACGCTGCGGACGGCTTGAACCCTCAAGCGCAGGCTCTGGAGCTTTCTGTCCGGGCAGTACGTCGCCGTGATATACCCAAACTTGTACGCCAATGGCACCCATCTGAGTGTTCGCAGTAGCGAAGCCGTAGTCTATCTTTGCACGCAGAGTTTGCAGCGGCACACGACCTTCGCGATACCATTCACGACGGCTCATTTCAGCGCCACCTAAACGACCAGAGCATTGAACGCGAATGCCCTTTGCGCCAGATTTACGAGCGCTTTGCACTGCCTTACGCATTGCGCGACGGAATGCGACACGACCCTCAAGTTGCTCAGCAACCGACTGCGCTATAAGCTCTGCATCTAGTTCAGGACGGCGGATTTCCACTACATTAATGGCAACCGTACCGTTCGCAACTTTCTCTAACTTTTTGCTAAGAGCATCAATTTCGGCACCTTTTTTGCCGATAACGATGCCGGGACGCGCAGTGGTTATGGTGACGGTTATTTTGTCGCCCGCGCGCTCAATTTCTGTCTTCGAAACAGCGGCACGTGCCAGCTGCTTGTCAAGGAACTTGCGAATAGCAAGATCGTTTTCCAGAGTTTCCTTATAGTCTTTGTCGGCATACCAACGGCTGCGCCAATCTTCGGTGATGCCTAGGCGGAACCCTGTAGGGCTGACTTTCTGACCCATGCTTTAAGCCTCCTCTCGCGGTGCGACGATGATCGTGATGTGGCTAGTGCGCTTATTGATGCGACTAGCTGAACCTTTAGCGCGTGGACGAATACGCTTCAGCGTTGGTCCTTCGTTCACAAACGCCGTCTTCACGACCAGATTGTCGGTGCGAAGGTGGTTGTTGTGTTCTGCATTCGCTACAGCCGAATTCAGCGTTTTCAGCACAGTCTCGGCGATTGCGCGCTCGGAAAACGCAAGAATCTCACGGGCACTCTCTATGCCTTTACCACGGATAAGGTCCACAACGACGCGGGCCTTGCGCGGCGACACGCGAACGTACTTGGAAACAGCTTTAACTTCCATTGTGCGCGCCTCCTATCGCTTTCCCTTGTCGGCGGAATGACCGCGGAATGTGCGGGTGGGAGAAAATTCGCCCAGCTTGTGGCCGACCATAGATTCAGTAATGTATACGGGCACATGCTTGCGACCATCGTAAACAGCTATGGTGTGACCCACCATTTCCGGGAAGATGGTGCTAGCACGGCTCCATGTTTTTATAACATTCTTCTCGCCCGCTTCGTTCATCGCCTGTATTCGACCGAGAAGGCGCGGCTCAACGAATGGGCCCTTTTTCAAACTTCTGCTCAACTTTTTACTCCTTGCTCGGTTACTTCTTACGACGTCTGATAATCAGGCGGCTTGAAGCCTTCTTCTTGTTGCGAGTGCGATGACCCTTAGTTGGAACACCCCACGGAGTTACAGGATGACGACCAGAAGTCTTGTTCTTGCCTTCACCACCACCATGAGGATGGTCAACCGGGTTCATAACAGTACCGCGAACGGTTGGGCGAATGCCCTTCCAGCGATTACGACCAGCTTTGCCAACTTTGATGTTGGAGTGCTCGGCGTTGCCAACCTCGCCCACGGTTGCGCGGCAGGTAAGCAAAACGCGGCGCATTTCAGAAGACGGCATACGCAGAATTGCATATTTGCCCTCTTTACCCATCAGCTGAATGCTAGTGCCAGCTGAACGTGCCATGCTAGCGCCTTTGCCGGGCTGTAATTCCACGCAATGTACCAAAGTACCTACAGGGATATTTTCAAGCGGTAAAGAATTGCCGGGCTTAATGTCAGCCTCGGTGCCGCTCATTACCACGTCGCCCACTTTCAGGCCCTTTGGATGAATGATGTAGCGCTTTTCGCCATCAACATAATGCAGAAGTGCGATGCGCGCTGTGCGATTAGGATCGTATTCAATGGTTGCAACCTTAGCAGGAATACCATCTTTATCGCGCTTGAAATCGATAATACGATAGCGACGCTTCACTCCGCCACCCTTATGGCGACAAGTGATGCGACCGTTGTTATTGCGACCCGCCTTGTTAGGCTTCTTCGCTAACAGAGATTTTTCCGGCGTCGAGGTTGTTATTTCCTCGAAGTCGGAAACAGTCTGAAAGCGACGCCCGGGGCTGGTCGGCTTGTACTGCTTAACGCCCACGTTGTTCCCTTCTTCTATGAAGCTGCTGTTCGCGCGCCTCTACGCACACCAGCGGCTTCTTCCTACTTACGATGTAAAACCATTGCCGCTGCATAGATTAGAGGCTCTATACTGCGACTCGGTCTTACAACGCGCCCGGGTGTGTCCATACACCTATAGACGCAAACGAAGATTCTAGCACAGATTCTACATTTTTCACAGAAAAATCTGCTGAATATAGACGAAAGAATGCCCGGGCTAAAAACTGCTATTTAGCACTATTCAGCGCTTTGGTATTCAATATTGGCAGTTTCGACCAACCACTTATTAGCTTTTAGACGCTCGGCGCTTTCTCGCATAGCGAAACCGCGACCAGCTTTTTCCATCTGTTCGCGCATGGCCTTTGGGTCAGCCTGCGGATTCATAGCACGGCACGCCTCCAGAACGTCATCATCGGTAAGCGTCATTTTCTGATGGCGGAAAATGGCATCTAACACAAAACCAGTCACCAGCATTTGACGAACCTGAAGCATCATCATCATGCCAATTTGCTGATCACCGCCGTTTTCTTCCACAAACTCTTCCCATGTTTTACCTTGCTGTTTCAGCCCTTGACGATACTGCGCAAGCAAGTTCTCGCGCATAGCCTCGTAAGCCTCATCGGGAATTTTGCCTTGAAAACGCTTCGCTGCTTCTTCAGCAGCTATCTGACGTACATAATCGTCGTACTGGTCGCGCCCTTGCTTGGTTAGATTACGCTTGATATCGGCACGCAATTCGGCAAGCCCTCTATAAATAGGCATGTTTTTTTGCACCCAAGCATCATCTATGATGGGCTTTTCTTCCTTTTGAAACTCCAACACAGTAACGGTTGCGTCAACTTTTTTCGTTATTGGATTGAAGTCTTTATCGAAGTCGGGTCCATCAAATGTAAATTCCTTGGTTTCGCCAGCCTCCATGCCTAAAACTTCGTTTTCGAAACCTTCTGGCATATAACCTTCACCAGCAGTATAAGTGCGACCGTCGGTGCTTAGCTGCGTAATTTCTTCGCCATCTTCAAATGCCTTCATGGCTATGCGCACATGGTCGCCCTTTTGCACCTTGCGACCTTCTGGACTATCAGAATCGGCAATGAATGCCTTGTAATTGTCAGCCATCTTATCTATTTCTGCATCAACCACAGATTCATCAAGTTGGAATTCGGGAATTTTGATGCTTATAGGATCATATGATGTTAGCTCGTATTCCGGCTTGGGCTCTACCTCTAGTTCGAAGCGGAATTCTTGACCGCGCTTAAATGCCGATTTCGGACTAGGAGTCGGTGGATACAGGGGCACCAAATTTTTTGCATCTAATGCCAAGGGAACAAGCGCTTCTTGCGCGCCTGCTTGCACAATAGAATCTAGGTCTTTTACACCCATCTGCTCTTCTACTAGCTGCGGTACACTTTTGCCCTGCTCTGGTCGAATGCCCATACTCTGGGCAAATGCTATCTGTGCGGCATCTAGCGCATTGATTACTTCTGCAGCTGTTGCAGTTGCTTGCAAAAGTATTTTGCCATCTGCAGTGTTTTTCTTGCTAACCTTCATTACTGAACCTCAATTTCTAATTGGTTTTTCTTACTTGAAATTGTAGCAGCAAGATATAACCGTAAAACACTACATTCGCAAGGTATTTACGTTCTATACACTATGTTCTTGTTTGGCTTTATTTAATTTTTCAGCATAATTGTGCTAACTATGTCAGCTGCATGTTCGGTGGCATCGCAGCATCTCTCCATGCGCTCGTAAATGCGCGACCATACCAGCACATGCATAACAGCTTCGTTATCTTCTACGTGAAGACGACGCATAGCCTGCTTGTACAGCGCATCGGCCTCTTCTTCGTAAGAATTTATGTCTACAACAAGCTGCTTGAACTTCTTATTCTTCTTGAAAGTATGGAATTCTGCCATCATGCGGTCTAGCGCCTTAACCGACTTTTTGATTAGCTCGGCGAATTGCAACGCATCTTCTGGCATAGTGCGAATGTCGTACACATACATGTGTCCAAGTACATCGTCTATATAATCAAGCACATTATCAAGCGCTTGCGCCAGATTCACAACATCTTCGCGATCGAAAGGCGGCATGAAATCGATAGCGGCTGCGGTGAAAATGTCATGATTGATACTGTCGCCGCGATTCTCAAATTCGTGCATCTCAACCATTGTGTCGGAGTACCCGCTGGCATCGGTAAAAGAGCGCATAGCTTCTATTAGCAGGTCTGCCTCTTCAACAGCTAAACCAGTAAGCTTCTCGTATGCCTTAAAGTAGTTCAGCTTAACCTTTGCCATGACGAGTCCCTTCTAAAGTAGGAATAAGAATAGTTTTGCAAACACAAATCCCATTATGCCGCAGCCGGGGAAAGTAAGCACCCACGTTTTCACCATGTCTATAGCAATGGACCATTTCACAGCCTTTGGGCTTTTGGCTGCGCCAACTCCCATAATAGCTGTAGTATTTGTATGTGTAGTAGACACAGGCAAACCACCAAACGTGGCTACTATTAAGCTAACGAATGTTGATGCGCTGGCGGCAAAACCCTGAAATGCCTCAAGTTTTACCATATCGACCCCGACGCTTTTAATGATGCGCTCGCCACCTACCCCGGTGCCAACACCCATAGAAAGCGCGCATAGAAGCATAAGCCAAACGGGCAAAGTAAGCGAACCTGAACCGGTACCCATACCGGCAGCCATCAAGATTGCCAGAATAAAAATGCTCATAAATTTTTGACCATCTTGCGCGCCATGCATAAAGGCAACACCCGCACCGGAAAAAATTTGCGCCCACCTGAAAAAAGTGTTTGCATTCTGGCGGTTAACGTTGCGGAATAGCCTCTTTATAATGTTATAGAAGACCCAACCAAGACCAAAACCCATAAGTGTAGACAGCAAAATGCCATATATAACTTTTATCCATTCATTCCAGTTTATGGCATCAAAGCTGCCCATTAGAGCAATTGCGGCACCAGTTAACCCCGCAATTAGCGAATGTGATTGCGAGGTAGGTATGCCAAACCACCATGCGACGCTACCCCATACAATAATGGCTACCATAGCAGCCATAAGTGTTACCAATGCTTTGTAAGAATCGCCACCAAAATCGACCATTCCAAAAATTGTTTGCGCTACAGCAGGTGATATGGCAGAAATTACAAGTAGCCCTACGAAGTTGCATGCTGCAGCCATCATTATGGCGCGGCGCGGCTTCATTGCCCTAGTAGACACTACTGTCGCAATTGCATTAGGTGCATCAGTTGCACCATTCACGATTATGACACCAATGTTCAATATCGTTACAGCCAGCAAGAGCGGATTGCTGATAAGCTCAGTAATAAAAAGCGACCAGTCGATCGTCACAAATAGCCTTTCGCTAAGACCTAAACTGGATATATTATTACATTAAATTTCGTCGGGTTCATCTCCGAATAGAGAGAAGGTGCGACGCTCGTTGCCGATGGTAGTAAAACTGTTATGCCCGGGAAGAACCGCAGTATCGTCGGGCAGGGCGGCAAGCTTCTTCATAGATGCCGCCATATCGACCACAGACCCGCCTTCAAAATCGGTTCTGCCAGTTGTACCAGCAAATAACGTGTCGCCCGATATAAGCACAGCTAGACCATCGGCGTGATTACCGAATTGCGGAATACAGAATAGACATATTGAGCCTTTGCTGTGACCGGGAGTTTCTATAACTTTCCACTCCATATTGCCCACGCAGACCACATCGCCATTTGCAACCACGCGATCTACTTTGCAAGGTGCAGCTTTGCGCGAAGTGCCTATGTCTTGCGGATTTTCAATAAACGGCGCATCGGCAATGCTGGCTATTACAGGCGCACCGGTAGCTTTGCGCAGTTCAGCCGCAGCACCCATATGATCCCAGTGTGCATGCGTTATAACTATCGCATCAAGCTTTGCGCCGCCTAGCGCTTCTAATATTGTTTCAGCATCTTGCGAAGGGTCTACAACAAAAGTGCCCAATCCATCAGAGATGATATACACATTGTTCTGCAGAGGTCCCATAACTAAGAATTTAACATCTACGCACAAACCATTTACGGTAACAACGTCAGCCATAGCACATCTCTTTCTGCGTCAACACACAACAACGTTTTTATGTTTATCAGCCAACCAAGTAACAGAGCATTAACGCACAGCGACACAAACGTAATTATCTACTGTTACGTATGCTGTTAACTTTTTATTAAACACCTGCAACTACAAGTTTCATAGGTTTAATCGCATCTATTTCGCTACGATATTGAATCATTGATTCCCACAAATCTAACTTTTGTTGCATTTCCATCCAGACAGCCGCATCCATGCCAAAAAGATTCTGCAATCGAAGAGCCATATTTGGACTTATTGCACGCCGCTCATGCACAAGCTCGTTTACGGTTTGCCTAGAAACTCCAAGCCTGTTAGCCAATTCGGCCACACTTAGACCGTACTCAGACATAAACTCTTCGCGCAATATTTCTCCGGGATGCGTAGGGCGCCGCTTCATATATTTCATATCGTCACGCCTTGCGTAGCTCATAATTACCCCTATCAATGATAATCGCAAATTTCAACGTCTAATGCATTGCCGTCTTCAAATCGAAAGCAAATTCGCCACTGCATGTTTAAGCTTATAGAATATTGGTCCTCTCTATTGCCACGCAGTTTGCGTAGACGATTACTTGGCGGAAGCTCAAGTGCCTCAACCGTACTAGAAGCATCAATCTGATCTAACTTACGCAACACTTTCGCTTGAATGTCCAAGCTGATCTTTTTCGATTTCCCAGTTTCATAGAACTTTCTAGTTTCTTTATCGGCAAATGTTTTAATCAATCGCGCTCCTTTATTGGAACAATTGTAACGCGAAACGTGACTAATTACAAATTGCTATCCATTTTGATTTAGCTCACGCAGACTGGAAGTCCTACGAGTTAATGAACAGCCATATAAAAGAAACGCTTTAAAATTGCCCCTAGCTAGTAGAGGCAATTTTTTGACCGGGCATCATGCGGCGAGCATCAAAAACACCTTCAACCGCAGCAAGTTCACGAATCGCTAAATCGATCATAGACAAATCGCCCACTTGAAATAAAAAGCGCATTTCAACCAAGCCGTCCCGATGTGTATTCGTCGTACATGAGATAACGTTCGCACCCACATCCGACAAAACGCGCGTTACGTCCAAAAGCAAATTCATGCGATCTAGCGCTTCAACGTATATTTCCACCTTAAACGTTGATTCGCGCGGAGCATCGCCTGCCCACGATACATCAATTATTCGCTCGGGATTGCGGCGCAAATCTTGCGCATTCGGGCAATCTGCCCTGTGTACGCTAACCCCACGCCCGCGGGTAACAAAACCGATTATTTCATCACCCGGCACAGGATTGCAGCAACGCGACAAACGCACCAATACATCGTCTATCCCCTTCACCACAACACCGTGGCTGGAATGCGCCTCGTGTTTCTTGGGGCGCTTCACGCTGGTTATCATGGGTGCCATAACGCCGGTAGAGCCAGCCCCAACACCGGGTGCGGGTGTCTTAGCGGCTTCATTTGCGCTATCGACCAGTATTTTCAGCAGACGATTCGCCACATGCTGCGCGCTTTCTTTGCCGCGCGCAAGTTGGACAAACATATCGTCGGCATCGTTGAAGCCCATAGCCTCAGCCACGCTCTTTAGCGCTTTCACGCTGCGCGCGCTGGAAAGCCCTAAACCGTGCTTGCGCATTTCGCGCATAAGCATGTCATGACCTTCCTGCCTATCGCTTGAACGTGTCTGCTTGCTGAAATAGCCGCGTATTTTGTTGCGAGCCGAAGGTGTTGCCACCATGCCAAGCCAATCGCGTGAAGGACTTGCATTCTTCGATGTTAGTACCTCTACGCGATCGCCTACTTTCAACTTGTACGACAGCGGCACTATTTGCCCATTCACTTTAGCGCCTACACAATGATTGCCTACTTCGGTATGCACCGAATACGCAAAATCAATTGGTGTGGCACCAGCGCGCAGCGTCTTCACATCGCCGTTTGGCGTGAACACATACACATCGGCATTATCGAGATCCATCTTCAGGTTCTTGAGAAATTCGCGCGAATCGTCCGCTTCGTCCGACCAGTCAATCATTTCGCGCAGCCAAGCCAACTGCGAATCAAGTTCGTCACGACTTACGCGACCGCCGCCTTCCTTATAGCGCCAGTGCGCCGCAACGCCATATTCGCTTGCACGATGCATCTCTTCGGTGCGAATTTGCACTTCCAACGGACGACCCGTAGGTCCCATAACTGTAGTATGCAAACTTTGATACATATTGTATTTCGGCATTGCAATGTAGTCTTTAAAGCGCCCGGGCATCGGGTGCCATAGCGTGTGCACAGCACCAAGCGCCGAATAGCAATCTTTCACCGACTGAACAATTATGCGCACTGCAATAAGGTCGTAAATCTCAGAGAAACCTTTACCCTTTTTCGACATTTTCTGATAAATGGAATACAGGTGTTTCGGGCGCCCCATTATGCGCGCCTCTATGCCCACTTTGTCCATTTCCTCATGCAAAATATCAACAACGTTGTTCAGGTATTCCTCGCGCTCGGTACGCGTGTCAGTTACCATGCGGCTTACCTGTTTATACTTGTTCGGCTCTAGATAGAAAAACGATAAGTCTTCAAGTTCCCACTTCACCGAATTTATGCCCAAACGATGCGCAATTGGCGCATATATCTCAAGTGTTTCGCGGCTTTTGAATATGCGGCGGTCTTCGCGAAGACTGCTTAGCGTGCGCATATTGTGAAGCCGGTCAGCCAGCTTAATAACAATAACGCGAATGTCTTTACCCATAGCTACAAGCATCTTGCGAATAGTAGCCGCCTGTTCGTCGGACAAAGAACCTACCTCGATACGCGTTATTTTTGTAACTCCCTCTACCAGCTGACGCACATCTGGACCAAATTCCCGCTCTATGTCTTCAGCAGTTACCGAAGTGTCTTCTACCGTATCGTGCAAAATGGCTGCACACAAAGTTTCGGTGTCCATGCGTAAATCCGCCAGAATTTTTGCCACTTCTAGCGGATGATTTATGAATGGCTCACCCGATTTGCGCAACTGCCCGTTATGGGCTTCACGCGCAAAGCGGAATGCACGCAAAAGAGTAGCCTGCTCATCGGCGCTCATGTATTCGCTAGTTAAGTTTTCAAGTTCGGCGAATACTTCTTCAGGAGTAAGCATCTTAGTTGTTTGCTCTGTCAATGTTGCCATACTAGCGTCCTTCACGCTTCATATCAGGTGTTATGGGGTGCGTAACCCGCACGGATAGATGATCTAAATCGCTACGCATAGCCCACTTGCGAAATGCGCGGAAAATACTCAGCTCATCCAACCCTTCACGATAGCGCACCGAATCGGTTAATTCACATTTGGGCGCACCAATATTAACGCGTATTTTGTGCTGCGTCACCCCGTTATTGTATGTTTCCTGAGTCTCAATAAGCCCCAGTTCGCGAAATACAGATATGCCACATGCAGCAGCGGTAGGCGAAACTATGCATATATTATTGCTGGCTTCCCTAGCCAAATCTTCAAAACTAATGCAAAGAAAACCGTCGGTTGCTTGCTTTTGCAGCGCGCATAAACAGCGATAAACTTGCGCCATAACATCGCGATTAGGAGTAAGGTCTGCCAAAATGCTCTCGTTTATTGACACATCGGCGCTGCCGTACAGAAGATGAATCCACGCATCTTTTCCATCACGCCCCGCACGACCTGCCATCTGATTAAATTCAACCTCGTTAAAAGGCATATGATATAAAACCACATTTCGAATATCGGGAATATCGATGCCCTCGCCAAACGCCGATGTGGCAACAAGCACCTGCACCGCGCCCGCGCGGAATAAATCTTCTATGCGCTTGCGTTCGGCGCGCGTTAAGCCTGCATTGTAGAAACCTATCATGGGTGCCAGTTGTGGAACACGACGACGCAGCCTGCGCGCCACGCCCACCGACTGTTCGCGTGAATTTACATATATGACAGTTTTGTCGCCAGCAGCAACTAAATATGCCAGATAATCGTCGCGATTACGTATGTTACGCTGGTCGTTCACATGTAGGTTATCGCGCGCACAATCGTCTACCACACTGCCGTCTACAGGAATGCTGTCGCTTATATCTTCTGCCACTTCAGCGGGTGCCGTAGCAGTTACTGCAAGCACAACCGGACCGCCCAAACGACTTACAACGCTACCCAGTTGCGTATACGCCATGCGCTGCCCAGCTTTAGCCATTCCAATATGGTGCGCCTCGTCTACAACCATAAAACCAATGCGCCCACTTGCAGCTAATCTGTCGGCATGAAAACTTAGATATTCGGGCGTTGTAAGAACTATGTCTATACAGCCATCGGTCAAGCCTGCGTAGACCGCTTCGCGCTCACTCTGGGAACATTCGCCATTTAGCACGGCACAATTTAGCCCAAAACTACTGAATTGTTGAGCCATATGAAAAGCCTGATCAGCCATAAGCGCACGAAGCGGATACACAAACAAACTGGCTTTATGACACACTAATGCCTGCATAGCGGCATACACTTGGAAAATTAGCGATTTGCCGCGCCCTGTAGCCATAACGCCAAGCGTAGACTTGCCCTCTGTTAAGCGATCGAGAATTTTTCGTTGTGCCGGATGAAGCGTTCTCTTGCCAATAATGGCTTCAATTATTTGCGCCTCTAGCGCTTTCGGATCGCGTTTTCCGAGTTCCTCCCAAGCGGCGCGCTTGCTTACTACCTTCCAAGTGCGCTGTTCTGAATTTGCAGAAGGTGCGGCTGCACATGTTAAAGCCGCGCTTATAAGTTTGCTTTCTTGCCCAAATAGCTTCTCGAACAATTCGGGTACGGAAGGATCTATACACGCGCATAAAGCGCCGCACACATGCGCTGGAGCCAGTGTATCTAGCATAGCTTTTACACTGCGCCGCCCACGCCATTCGTCAATTTGTACGCTGAACGCAGCATCAACTACAGAATCGTTATGCAGCAAATCTTGAATATTTTCGCAATGGAACAAAATTGCGCCTATGCTAGTTCGCCCGTTCGTAAGGTTGCACGAAAAATGATTTTTGTCGGCACCTACAGCGCGACAATTCTCAAGCGTTACGTTACGCGCCAAAAAGTGTGGTACAGGATTTTCTTGCCCAAATGGCGCGAGTGCATCCATCATCTGCACCGATTGCAACGTAAGCTCATCTAGGCTAACGATTGCGTCCACTTCCGTTATGGGTTTAAATTCGCTTTCGGGCAGCATCTGCATATATTCCTGCAAGCGCCGCGTAAATTCCGGAAGGTTTTTTGCGGGAAGAGTAACACCAACCGCTGCTTCATGTCCACCAAAGCGCGTTAGTAAATCTTCCACGTTTTCTATAGCAGCAAACAGATTCACATTGCCCACCGAGCGCCCACTTCCGCGCGCTTCATCGCCATCTATGGTGAACAATATAGCCGGCACGCCATACATTCCAACCAGCCGACTAGCCACTATGCCCTTTACGCCCTCGTGCCAACCTGCGCCCGCAACCACCAATATGCGCTGACCGGCATAAATTTCGCTAGCTTGCGCTTTTGCCACTTCAGAAAGCTGCGCCTCTATTGCACGGCGTTCGTCATTTACCTGTTCTAACCGTTGCGCCAATTCGAAAGCTTCAGGATAAGAGTCGCACATTAGCAAATCTAGTGCCAGTTGCGCATCTCCCATACGACCAGCCGCATTCAGGCGCGGCACCAATGTAAAACTAAGCGATGTAGAAGTTATGGGCTTTCCGCTAGAACCGCTAGCTTCAATTAGCGCGGCAATGCACGGGCGCACTTCATTATTCATATGTGCAAGCCCATCAGCTACAAGCGCGCGATTCTCATCACGCATTGGCATAAGATCGGCTACGGTGCCAAGAGCCGCAAAATCGGTATAACTGCGCCAAAGATACGGAAAACCGCGGCGGCTGCCCAGCATTTGCACAAGCTTCAGAGCAACTCCGACACCGGCTAAAATGTTGCTTGGGCAACCATCTACTATTTTCGGATCGCATACAGGGATTCCCACAGGAACGCTAGAGCCCGCTTCGTGATGATCGGTTACGGCAACAGAAACGCCATCGGCAATTATTGCCGCCACTTCTTTAGCGCACGCTATGCCGCAATCTACCGTGACTATAAGATCGGGTTGTAGCTGTTTCATGCGTTCATACGCCGCAAGCGATAACCCATAGCCTTCTTCGAAGCGCTTTGGAATGAACGGGGTTGCCTTTCCGCCCAACGCCCGTATACCACGAGTAAGCACTGTAGTAGCCGATATGCCATCTAAGTCGAAGTCGCCAAATACTACTATATGTTTGTGCGCATCTATTGCCTGTTCAACCGAATTGGCGACATCTGCCATGCCGGGAAGATCGTAGGGGTTAAGCCAATCGCGCTCTAGCGATGGCGACATAAAGCTGCGCGCCGCAAACGGCGTATCAAAACCGCGCGCCACAAGTGTAGCGGCGAGAAAATGCGGCATATTCAATTCGCGCTGCAAGCACGCCACAGCATCAGGCGCTGCGGCGCTTACTTTGAATTGAGTTGACATTCATTACCTATCGTGCAAGTTTTTCTTGCATAAGATTGTCGCATATTCCGAGCGTAAATTTACACCACGTTAGCACGGTCATTAAAAAAACTGATACTAAATATTTAACTATCGGGAAATGGCAAGACGAATTGGCTGCGCCACTACTACAGCCGCAATTAACTTAATTGCATCTAGCAAAATAAACGGTGCTACGCACGCCGCAAATGCAGCTTCTGGACCAACGCTTGCCACCAACATAAATTGCGCCCAACCCGTAACGTATGAAACAAACGTGAAAATAATTCCCGCCACAAGTTGAAACGTACACCCAAGTAAATTTGCGCGTATACGCTGCCACGCACTAGGTCTTAATTGGTCTGCTTGCGCTTGTTCCATGCGTTTGGCGCAGTATTTATCTGCCACAGGCATTGTTATATACAAGAAAAGCGCAGCTAATATTACACCCGGTAGATAGCCCAAAAGAAAGCCGCCTGTTGGTCCCATAATAACCCCAATGCCGCCCCGCATTCCCGAAAAGAGCGGCAACCCTACAGCGCCTAATACTAAATACCCCGCTATAGCGGCTATCGATTCGCTTGGACGCAATATGCAAACAATAAGCGGAATAGCAAACATTTGAAGTGTAAAAGGAATAGGACCCATTGGAATTGTGACCCAAGTACATACAGCAATAATCGCAATTGACAACCCGACAACAGCCACCGATCTGGCGCGACTTGTCCCGGTAGACTTAGAAGACTCGGCAGACATTTCATCTAGTTTTTTATAGTCGGTCTGAGGCATTCAAACACCCCCAACACTAAATCCTGCTCTACTTGAGCCCCGAGCAAACATTTGAAAAGTAATTAAGCATTTGAAAAAGTAATTATAAGTGAACTGGTAATAATTACAATATCTAAATTAGAAATCGCGGTAATCAAAGCGCAATATGCGCTTCGCCTGATAAAACTTTTCGCTTGGCACCTTCCGCATCTCTGACAACAAGCGCGCCCGTAGAATCTATGCCACATACAATGCCTTCAGCAATTAGCGAACCATCGGCACGCTGCACGCGAACCTCTCTGCCTGTTAAAGCTGAATTCGCATTATATTCCTCCAAGAACGTAGCGAATCCTGTTTGTATCCACTCGGTATAACAATTGAGAAAATTTTGCAGAATGGTCCTGCATACTAAATCAATTGAAGGCGCATTAGAGCGCACAATATCCGATACATAAGCGGCTACATTTTTGCCACCTACATCGTTTGATGAATGCGGTTTTTGCACATTCACACCAATACCTATACATATAGCGCCGCTATGCTGCTCGTTAGATATACCGCACAATTTTTGAAAAGCACCGCTGTTTTTGTCGGCTGACATGCAAAGCACAATATCGTTTGGCCACTTCACCAAAACGTTGTTGGCGCTGCTAAGTTCCGCCAGTCCAGCAATAGCACGACGCACAGCTATGCCCACCACTAAACTAAGTGTTGGAAGTTGCGCAGGCTCCACCGCAGGACGCAGCAATACCGACATGTAAAGACCACCCTCTGGGCTTTTCCATACTCTGCCCTGCCTGCCATAACCTGCAGCTTGCACACGCGCACAAACCACTTCACCTTCGGGCGCACCTTTATCAATGCTCTGCTTTATAAGGTCGTTAGTAGACGACACTTCATCAAAGTAAGTTATACGGAAGAAGCTCAAGCTATCTTGCACGCCCGACCCAATCTATCCTGTTCGGGAATTTCCTCTAATGCCACGCCATTAGCTAACACATGCCCGGGAAGCATTTCGGACACGGGCTTTACCACAAAATCGCGCTCGGTTGCACGCGGATGAGGAAGCGTAAGATCGTCTGTAGAATAGTTGTACATCTGATAATCAACAATATCTATATCTATGGTTCGGGGACCATTTTCGCGTTCGCGCACGCGACCCAAACTATTTTCTACAGAATGTAAGTAATCAAGGAGCTCTTTAGGTGCTATGCCTGAACGCAGCAAAATTGCTGTATTTACAAACTTATCTTGATTTTCATAATATGCCGGTTCGCTTTCGTAAAACGAAGCCATGTCTATTATCTGCGAATCGGGAAGTTGGCATAGCTGCCCAACTGCATAGTTAATTTGCGCAATTTTAGCTTCCTGCTCTTCACCAGATTCTGCCACAAGAGCCACATTCGACCCAAGCGACAGCACCACATAAGGTCGCAATTGCGAAAGCGCTGCAGCTGTTTCGGCAACATTATGGGTGCGCACCACACTGGCACCCAATTCGCAAGCCATAAGCGCCTCTACCGCCGATGCCGTATCGCGCGCTTTAGGATCGGGGTCATCTATGTGATAAGCATAAGCAATGTAGCTTTTGCGCGATGGAGCAGCCATAACCGGATACCCAAGTCGAACAAACTCGTGAATGTTGCGCATTAGTTCTATTGTCTGCTTTGCGGTCTTTCCAAACCCCGGACCCGGATCTATGCAAATGCGTTCATGCGCAATTCCCAAATTTTCAAGCTGTGCGGTGCGCTGGCGCAGCCAATCGCGAACTTCTGCAACCACATCGGTGTACTCCGTGTTGCTTTGCATAGTTTCGGGGGTGCCGCGCATGTGCATAACGACTAACCCCGCTTCGCAAGAAAGCGCAACTTCTTGCATAGCAGGATCGGTAAAACCAGATACATCATTTATGATGCTAGCACCCGCCTCTACAGCAAGCCGCGCCACGTCAGCATGACGAGTGTCCACTGAAACACACATGCCTTCCGCACATAACTGCTCCACCACAGAACCTATGCGTTGCCATTCTTCATCTGCGGAAACCTCAGATGCGCCGGGGCGCGTAGATTCGCCACCCACATCTATTATGGAAGCACCCGCTTCTATTAATTCCTTCGCATGCGCTACAGCGTCGTCTGGGCAAATGAAATTACCCCCGTCCGAAAAAGAATCGGGCGTAACGTTGAGCACGCCCATGATTATGGGCGTGCTGATGTTAAATTCAAATTCTCTGCAATGCCAGCGCATTTATTCCTTCTTGTCGTTTAGACCATACGGGTCTGCATATGGATCGTTTTGATTGTTTTGCTCGGCGGGCGGCAAATCAACATGCACTTCGCCGGGAAGCGGCTCTTGTTCGTTGGCAGCGTTAGCATCCACAGTGGTTGCATCCACAAGTTCAGGGTGCTCAGTGGCATCTTTTGCCCGCGCAGCAGCCTCTTCAGCTTCTTTAGCAGCAATTATCTCGTCTTCGCGATCTAGATACTCTTGCCATTTATTATCTAGCAAAGCTTGACACGCTTCGCCTTCTACCGTCTCGCGCTCTAGCAAAACGCTAGCCATTAAATCCATCTGATCGGCATGCGCGCTAAGGATAGCATGCGCCCTATCATGCGCCTCACGCATTATCTTCGACACCTCATCGTCTATGCGGCGCGCCGTCTCGTCTGAATAATCCTGCGTATTGCCATAGTCGCGCCCGAGGAATACCTCATGATTAGGCTGCCCGAAAACTTGCGTACCAAGCGGGCTCATGCCGTATTGTGTAACTATAGCGCGCGCCATCTTCGACGCACGCTCTAAGTCGTTGCTGGCACCTGTGGTTATATCGTCACAGAAAATTTCCTCCGCTACACGTCCACCCATGAATACAGCCAATTCGTCCTTCATCCCGGAAAGAGAATTAAGAACTTTGTCTTCATCGGGAATAGAAAGCGTGTAACCCAGCGCCCTACCTCGGCTAATAATAGAAATCTTATGCACCGGGTCGGCGTGGTCAAGCAGGTGCCCCACTAGCGCATGCCCGCTCTCGTGATAAGCAATTATATGCTTCGTGTCTTCATTCATAACGCGACCCTTGCGCTCCGGTCCCGCTATCACGCGCTCAAGCGACTCATTCACTTCACGCATAGTTATTATCTTCTTGTCTTTGCGCGCGGTAAGAAGTGCTGCTTCGTTCATCAAATTTGCAAGGTCGGCACCGGTAAAGCCCGGAGTTATTTTGGCTATCGCAGCCAAATCAACATCGCTTCCAATGGGCTTATCCTTCGAATGAACTTCAAGAATGCGCTGCCGTCCGCGCACATCAGGCGTATCTACAACTATTTGGCGATCGAAACGACCGGGACGCAGCAGAGCTGGGTCTAAAACATCGGCGCGGTTCGTAGCGGCTATTAGCACCACCGACTCTGTGGCATCGAAGCCATCCATCTCTACTAACAATTGGTTTAGCGTCTGTTCGCGCTCGTCATGCCCACCGCCAAGACCGGTTCCGCGCTGGCGACCTACAGCGTCTATCTCGTCAATAAATATTATGGAAGGAGCAGCTTCCTTTGCATCCTTGAACAAATCGCGCACACGACTTGCGCCCACGCCTACAAACATTTCCACAAAGTCGGAACCAGATATGCTGAAAAACGGCACGCCCGCTTCGCCAGCAACTGCCCGGGCAAGTAAAGTTTTACCAGTACCCGGAGGTCCAACCAACAAGCATCCGCGCGGAATTTTAGCTCCTATAGATTGGTATTTCTCAGGATTTGCCAAGAAATCCTTCACTTCGCGCATTTCCTCAACCGCTTCATCCACACCCGCAACGTCTTCAAATTTCACATCGGGGCGTTCTTCGGTAGTCTTTTTAGCCTTGTTCTTACCAAAACTCATCTGAGAATTGTTTGCTTTCTGCATTTGGCTAAAGAAGAAGAACAGCAAAGCGCCTATAAGCAAAATTGGCAGCAATGTTGTAAGAATAGAAAGCCACCCGCTTGGAAGGGTTATTTGGTATTGAATTTCAGGGTGTTCCGCCAAAATATTGCCAAGCGAATCGGCACCCACATAAACGCTGGAATAATTGCGAGCCGTACCCAGTTTCTGCACTTCCAGCGTGCGTGTACCAACACCGCCTAGCTTTTGCCCGTCCGGATCATGCTGCTGCGCCATAAGCGCATTCATGGAACCAAACGCTTCATTGAAAGCATCCAAAATGCCCGCACCCGCGGTGCTAGCTGGATAATATTTACCGGTTACAGTGTAGTCGCTTGCAGCGTATACAACACTTTCAACGCGATTTTGATCGAGCGCTTGCACAAATTCACTAGTTTCAAGCGAATCTGTAGCGTTTCTGTTGCCCATGTTCATAAACTGGCTGCTAATGAACGCAACCACCAACAACATTACAACAACAAGTATGATGGTAGTGCGCTGCTGATTCGGCTTGCCATCTTTCTGACCGCCGGGCTTGCGTTGATTTTGTCCACTTTGTTTGTTTGGTTTATCTGACATACTGAAATATATTCCTTAACTGTATATCTCTGACTTTAAAATACCTAGATATGGAAGGTTTCTATAGCGCTCGGCGTAATCTAGCCCGTAGCCAACGATGAATTCATCGGGGCATTCGAACCCGATATAGCGGCAATCTAGCTGTGCCTGACCTTCGTGCTGTTTGTGCAAAAATGCAGCAATTTGCACGGAAGCCGGCTCGCGCGACATTAGATTTTTGCGCAAATATTTCAGGGTAAGACCCGTATCTACCACGTCTTCCACAATGATGACATGGCGACCTTTTATGTTAGTGCTTAGGTCTTTTTGGATACGCACTGTGCCCGAACTTGTAGCGCTGTCGCCGTAAGAAGATACACACATGTAATCCATTTCAACCGGCAATTTCACGGCGCGCGCAAGATCGGCGGCAAACACAGCCGCACCGCGCAGCACACACACCATAACTATTTGGTCGTGCGCGGCAATTAAGGGCTGATAGTCAGCCGTTATGGTGGCACCTAATTCGCTAACACGCTGCGCTATTCGCTGTTCATCGAAAAGCTGTCGTGAGATATCATCATGCACTACAGTTCCCTTCACAAATGTTATAAGTGTTCAGTTTATCATTTCAAAGGCACTATTTAATAACAGCTAGATTACGAACACACTTGCAACATTTCGAAAGCACATAAATAGACGCATCGAAACACAATAGCTAAATACTTATGTCGTCATAAACAAGCCCATGCTCGGTTTCCAAGTACTTCACAAAATTATGCGCAGTCATTGCCTTTATGGGGCACTTCGAAGACATATCTGCATCGCGAGTTATCATATAGTCAGCCCCAATATGTTTCGGCGAAAAAGCTATCAAATAATCTTCCACATCGTGCCATTCAGATTCTAACGCCGCCTTAATATCGGCAGCATAAGTACCACACGGCAACACGAATTCCAAAACCGATAGAAGCGCCTGTTTGACTTGTTCTTCCGTGGCGCTTTTGCGCAAAACATAATAAGCATCAGTAAAAGATTGCGTGCTTACCCATAGTTGCACATCTCCAAATGTAGAAGCGATACAAAGTTTACGAATATCAAAAACATAGGGCTCTCTGCACGCAATAAGATCTATCAACGCATTTGTATCAAGCAAGAGTTTCATATTTTCCACGTCTTACCTCATGTGCCAAATTTTTATCGTAGGCAACACTACTAGGAATATCTATATTAAGACTACAAGCCTGAAATGCAGCCTTTAACCGGGCTGTTTCTTTTTTCGAAAGAGTGCGCTTTTTATTAACTTTACCTTTGTGCCCACTAAGCGGAAGCGAACGTTCAGCAACCAAATATTCAAATGCAGCATTAACTAATGCACTAGGACTAGACCCCAGCTTTTCAAGTTGAATGCTTCCTTGTTCATAAAGCGCATCAGGAATGCGTGCCGAAACCATTTTGCTCATAATGCCACCTCATAAATTGTATGACGTATGACATTTTCTTACTATTATTCCCAATTGTCAACCAAGGCAATATGCGTTTTTAATAAATGCATAGTTTGGTACTGCATCTTCTCTGCATTTTCAGCTGGCGAAATCGGGAAATTCGCGTAGCAGACGTTCTACGGGAAGCCCTATTATGTTGTCTAGCGCACCTTCGTAGCTTTCCACCAGCGCACGACCTTCGCCCTGTATAGCATAGGCACCCGCTTTGTCGAATGATTCACCTTTGCGTAAATAATCAACTATTTCATCTTCGGTAAGTTGACGAAATGTAACACTACTGGCTTCAGCAAATGTACGATAAGCCATTGAAATATTTTCAGCTTCCGGTGCAGCCATCATCCAAACCGATACAGCGGTTATAACCTGATGGGTGCAACCCGATAATTCGCGCAACATGCCTTTTGCATCTTCCAAATTTCGCGGCTTGCCAAAAATGCGCGCGCCTTTCACCACCATGGTGTCTGCCCCTATAACCGCAAACATACCCACCGGCGATTCCGCCAAAAGCTCTTGCATTACCGCACCCGCTTTACGCTCTGCCAGTTTCTTGGCAGCCTCTGCCGGCATAATAAGCTGATCGGGCTCTAGCTGCTCATCTACCGCCTCATGCGGCGTGCGCACAGTGAATTTCACACCGGCATCGCGCAGCAAATCGCGCCTACGCGGGCTACCGCTAGCCAAGATAATATTCAAAGGCGCATTTAAAGGCGCATCTGTAGCATCCATAACAACTCCTATTCACACACCATTCAAAGCCGCACAATCGCTAGCAAGTTTACTGCACTTGTTACCTGTGCACGCTGCCGCTTCAAGGTAGTATTATTCAAATCTGCATCGCTAATTATCTATCAAGAAGCTACGACCGAAAAGGCGCAAATGGCAAGCAAATATTTCGAATACAGCAACGAAGCCGTGGAATTTCTAAAAGCCAAAGATGCCAAACTGGGTGCCGCGATTGATGCTGTAGGGCACGTGTATCGCGAACTTGATGACGATTTATTTTCTGCCGTTGTTCACACGATAATAGGGCAGCAAATTTCCACCGCCGCCCAACAGACCGTATGGCGACGCATGCAAGAAAAGCTAGGCGAAATTACACCGGAAAGCATCAATGATGCCAGCGTAGATAGCCTTCAGTCGTGCGGAATAACGTTTCGCAAAGCTGAATATATCAAAGATTTTGCCGCCAAAATAGAAGCCGGCGAATTCGATTTGGACGCAGTAGAACGCATGAGCGATGCTGAAGCTATAGAAGCACTATGCTCGCTAAAAGGTATAGGAAAGTGGACCGCCGAAATGCTTTTGCTGTTCTGCCTAAACCGCATGGACATATTAAGTTTTGGCGATTTGGGCATTCATCGCGGAATGCGCATGGTTTACCACCACAGAAAAGTAACACGCCAGCTGTTTGAGAAATATAGACGGCGCTACAGCCCCTACGGAAGCGTGGCTAGCCTGTATTTATGGGCGATATCGCACATGGATGTGCCCGGATATAGCCGCGACTATGCACCCAAAAAAGCCAGATAATGCGGTTAGCTTATGCAACCAAAGTTCGCAATAGTTCTTAATGCTAGAATTAAAAAATGGGAATAGTTGAATTATTTATAGTAGCAGTTGGTCTTTCGATGGATGCTTTCGCTGCATCTGTTTGCAAAGGGCTCTGCATGCGGAAAGTGAACTGGCACCACGCCGCAATTGTTGCCTTATTCTTTGGCGGGTTTCAAGCAATTATGCCTGTTATCGGATGGCTTTTAGGCGTATCGTTCGCCGGTGTAATAGAGCCTGTCGATCATTGGATTGCCTTTATTTTGCTTGCGTTCATAGGTGCCAAAATGCTAATTGAAGCTGCGCGCGAAAAGCCCGAAAGCATAGACTGCTCTACTACCGTACCAAAACTAGATATGAAAGAGCTGCTTGCACTTGCAATAGCCACAAGCATAGATGCTTTAGCCGTGGGTGTATCGTTCGCGTTTCTGGGTGTAAATATTGCGTTGGCGGCAGTTGTTATAGGACTAACAACATTCGCACTTTCGCTTATAGGTGTTGCAATTGGCAGCAAATTTGGTTCACGCTTCGAGCGCACCGCCACCATAGCTGGAGGCATTATCCTAATACTTATTGGCGTGAAAATACTGCTAGAACACTTAGGTTTGCTTGCGTAAAACCGGCAAGAAGCGCCATCGCAAATATCGCGAATGAACCACCTTGCCGGGTCTTCTTCTTTGGGCTCATCGCGCAAAATTGGGCTTCCGCGCGATGAACGGTATTCTCCTATTTTTCAGTTGGTTTCACCGTTTTGCGCGACGATGCGACTGTTCTAATTTGACAGCATTCCTAGAGAATGTATATACTGTGCATATAGGGTATATACACTATTCCGCTTTATCCGACGGGGACGCCCCGACGATAAAGCGCCGAAGGACAAGGAGTAGCTTGGAAATTATCATTTCTAATTCGAGCGATCTGCCAATCTATGAGCAAATAGCGCGGCAAATCAAAGATGCAATTCTTGTGGGTACGTTGCGCGAAGGTCAATCGCTGCCATCAATTAGATCGCTTGCGAACGACCTAAGAGTAAGCGTAATAACCACAAAACGTGCATATGCAGAACTGGAGCAACTTGGTTTTATAGACACAGTACAGGGCAAGGGAAGTTTTGTATCCGGCGGAAATATGGAACTGCTGCGCGAAGAGCAATTGCGCAACATAGAGCAGTTACTGGAGAAAGTGTACGCCGAAGCAAAAACCGCCAACCTTAGCATCCAAGACATTCATGAAATGATAGATGTAATAGCCAGCGAAAACTGACAATTTACACAGTTGTCACCTTCACAACCAACTATAGAAACAAACTCGAACAACGCCCGAGAAAAGAAAGGTGCACCCAGATGCACGAAATTGTACATAACATGATTGAAGTAAGAGGGCTTACAAAGCACTACGACAACTTCACTTTAGACGGCGTAAATCTTAGCGTGGAGTCAGGCTGCGTAGTGGGACTAATAGGCGGCAACGGTGCCGGGAAAACCACCACCTTGAAAGCGCTGCTTGGAATTATCGACATAGATGCGGGCACGATTGAAGTGTTGGGGCACAAATTGCCGTTAAAAAGTTCGCAAAACACAAACATCAAAAGTCGCATCGGAGTAGTATTCGACACGTGCGCATTTCCTAAAGAAGGGCGCGTTAGTGACGTAGAGCTAATTGGGCGCATGACGTACAGTAATTGGGACAGCAACAATTTCTGGGAGCTTTGCTCGCGCTTTCAACTTGATAAAAACAAGAAAGTGGACGATTTGTCGCGCGGTATGGGAATGAAATTAACGCTTGCGTTTGCCATGTCGCATAATCCGTCGCTGCTAATATTGGATGAAGCTACCGCCGGGCTAGACCCGATTGCGCGCGCCGACGTGCTAGAAATTCTGCGCAAATACATGGAAAAGGGAGACAAAAGCATACTGCTATCTACTCATATAACTACCGATTTAGACAAAATAGCCGACAGAGTTGTATGCCTAGACAACGGGCGTGTCGTATTCGATGTGGATAAAGATGCAATTTGCGATATAGCAGGAATAGTTCGATGTCGCACCGCAGATTTTGAAGCAATAAAAAGTTCATACGCGCTAAGCCCCGATGCACAGCCAATACGCATAATGCGCAACCAATACGAAATTGACTTACTTGCGCCAGATCGCACAGCTTTCAAGCAAGCCTACCCAAATATAGTGTGCGACAAAGTAGATATAGAAACCTACATGACGCTTTTCTTGAAAGGAGAACGCATATGAAAGCAATGATTTTCTCCGACTTGATAACCATGAAAAATGCCTTCGTGCAAACGGTTGTAATGATGCTGATTGTAGGCGTATTTATAATGATATCTACGCAGTCGGCAATTGTCGGCGTTGCTGCTATTTCAATGGGTATGTCGTGCATGTATTTCTACAGTATTGCAGCCTATGACGAAATGAATAATTGGGAACAATTCCGTCTTACGCTTCCAATAAAACGCCATCAAGTAGCTTATGGCAGATATGCAAGCATAGCAATAGTGGCTCTGCTTAACTTTTTGCTAGCAATAATTATTGGATTTGCTTTTACGGGCGTGGCAGAAATGTTAGTTGGAAGCATAGAAGTTCCAGAGAAAATGCTTCTTACAAACACAGATCCGCTGTATGTAGTGGCAAGCGGCGGAGTATCTTTACTAATAATGCTGATAGCGGCTGCAATAGGGCTTCCTCTTATTATGCGTTTCGGAATGACAAAAGGGATAAGAATAGTGCCAGTTATTATTATAATGATACTGGCTATAGGAATGGTTTTCGTGGATGGTACGCCAATTATGGAAACGGTTGAAACTGCGCTTTTCAACACGTCTGCAGTAGCAATTTTATGGACGGTGGGAATTGTGGTTTCTATAACTTTATATATTGCTAGCGCCGCACTTGCAGCAAAGTTGTACGAGGGTCGCAATTTGTAACACAGCTTGAGGCAAAAGCAAGTCCGGCAATTATTGGCAATACATACAGCGCAACATTGTCGTTTATAATTGGCAGCTACGGAAACGTCTGAAACGCTAGAGCGGCTGTTGGCGCAGGCTGTTGGCGCAGGCTGTTGGCGCAGCAAGCGCACTTCGATAAACCTTACTAAGAAAGTGGCAACCATGGCGTTTGATTTCAAGAAAGAATACAAGGATATATACCAACCATCGAAAAAGCCTTCCATAATTGAAATGCCTAGCATTACTTATGTTGCCGTCAGGGGTCAGGGCGACCCAAATGTCGAAGGGGGACAATATCAAAGGGCTATGCAGATGCTCTATGGAATCTCTTTCACCATAAAAATGTCGCCGAAAGCAGGGCACAATATAGACGGATACTTTCCCTATGTGGTGCCGCCGCTGGAAGGCTTTTGGTCGCTAGATGAAAGTAACGGCGAATTTGACCCCGCCCGCAAATCGGAATTCAAATGGATAAGCTGCATAAGGCTTCCAGATTTTGTAACGCCTGATATATTCGCGTGGGCAGCAGAAGAAGCCAGCAAAAAGAAAGGTGCCGACTTTTCTGCCGCCGAAATGCTAACCATAAACGAAGGCATGTGTGTACAGTGTATGCACATTGGTCCTTACGACGACGAGCCACCAACCATAGAAAGTATGCATAAATTTGCAGCTGAGCAGGGCTTTTGCGTGAACTTGACGGACAAGCGCCTGCACCATGAAATATATTTGTCCGATCCGCGTCGCTGCGCCCCAGAAAGGCTACGAACCGTAATTCGCCTGCCCATTGCAAGAATGTAAGCTGGGTGCATCTCCCGTGCCCGCAGCTTCCAATTCGCGCTCTTTTTCCTCGTTGGCACGTATTTCTTCGCGAGAAAGCCCTTTCCAAGTAGGCTCAATACCGCGCGCTTTGTCTTGCATCATTCCCACAACGCCCGGAATAATGTAAGCCAGCCAGCAAATAATAGCGCCCCAGAGATTAACACCTAGGAAATTCGCATACTTGCCAGCGCCTATATTCATAAACGAGAGCGACGCGGCATCAACAACATCCCAAATGCCCAAAATCATGCCAATCCAGAAGGCTAGGAAGAAACCTACTTTAGTCGGCTTCACTACGCCATGCATCAAGAAGATGGGACCTAAGCCCATTATCATGGTGCCGGAAATTGTGGTAGCTAGAATAATGTCGGCACCCATAATCATAGGCAGGTTGCCCACAATTGCAAAAGCAATCATAAACAAAATGCCCGCACGGCGAACGTGATCTAGATTCTTACCCAAAATGCCCGGCAAATCGCGCGCAGTCAGCTTCGAAAGCGCTGTAAAAGTTGAGTCCAGCGTAGAGCCAGCCGTCATTATCATTATGACTGCCATGCAGAAGAACGCCAGTATACCGAACGATTCCGCAACAACCACAGGCGCGTCTGAGCCACTAATGCTCATTCCCTCAAGATAGGCGTACACGCCGATGAACGAGAACAGCACAATAGCGACAAAACCCAGCAAGCCAGCCACGATAAATGCTTTCAGCATTTTCTTGGCTTCACATAGAAAGCCGCGGTCGGTTAGCACCGCATCGTGAAAACCGTAGCTTAAGCATTGCAAGCCAGCACCTATTATGAAGTCAACGCCGCCTTCCAGCGTCCATACGCCGGTTGACATGAATTCACCAACACCATGTGTGGGCACAACAAAGCACAACACTGCAATAAGCAACGCTGCGAATAGTATTGCTTGCACCATGTCGGTAATAAGAGAGCCGCGCATGCCCGAGCGACAACAATATGCCAGCGTAAGTAGAGTGAACAAAATTGCTGCAATAATAAACGGTGCAGTACCCGAATTGCCATAGTAGGCACCTACAACAGATGTGTTCGACCAAATTTCGTTAAACAGACGTACAAGAATAGCTGCCGAGAAACAAAATGCCGCTGCAACCCCATAATGCTCGGTCAGGAAACTGACAAGCGACGTTGCGCGAAACTTCACGCGAAGCCTATAAAGCGCCCAACCGGTTAGCGGAATGCACAGCCAATATACTGCGTATCCAACGCCGCCTACAATACCGAAATTGGCGCCCATATTAGCCGCGTTTGTAACCGACTTCGCAAAAATCCATGCAATGAAGACGGACGCCATGACAAGCCAAGGATTGGCATCGCGTCCCTTGCGATCTTCGCCTCTAAAGAAGCCGCCTACGGTCACAGTCTTCGGGGCTATGGCAAACATCACAATGCCATATACGATCATAAAGCCCCAGAAGAATATACCGGTGGTCATATCCATCGTCATGCCTTTCAACCTCCTTTTTGCGTGGGCATGATGTTAAACATAGTTTGTCTATGTCTAATATTGGACATTAACCAATATATATAATTTGTCAACTTTAGAATCGGCAGACGCACGCATGCGCCACCCAAGCGCCCTATTCTAGTTGGCTTCGCCCTGCACTAATGTGCCACCGCAGCTAGACCCAAACCCAGCGGTACACGCATAACAATGGTTCCCAAACTTAATGCTGCGCTGAAGCGAACGAGCAGCATCGTTAGCGTAATCGGCAATGTTTATAGGTCCATTTTCATCCTCGGCAGCAAGCCCCAATGCTAAATTGAAGTCGCAGTCATACACCGTGCCATCCCACCCTACGGAAAGCTGATGGCGGCACATCATGTTCTCGCATGTATCGGGGTTGAAACTGTCTATTAGCAAATCCATATAATTCTGGAATGCGCCGGAATCTATAAGACTTGCACCATATTTACCAATAGGATTATTTGCGACAGCAAATAGATTATTAAAATCAATGCCCACCTGCCCCAAACGTCGCCTATACATTTGTTCAAGTTCATTCTGCTCTGGCGGCATAATTGGCTCTTGCGGGTTAAACACTAAATCTAATACACAAGAAGAATCGCGCCCATAACCTAAGTCGTTCAGCAATTTCAATATCTTTATCGACTTGTCATATGTTTTGTGCCCGCGCTGCATATCGGCCTGCGCACCAAACACATTAGGAAGCGACGCCACAAGTTCTATACCCAAACGTGCATACACATCCAAAAGATGGGAATACTCAGGCAAATCTAGTACTGTCAAATTTGTACGCACCATTACATTAGGCACAGCATTGGCAGCCTCGCGCAAAAACCACTCGAATTCCGGATGCATTTCAGGCGCGCCGCCCGTTATGTCTATAGTCTGCATTTGTCTATCGCGCGCCACTTTCAAAATGGCTTCCAACGTTTCATGATTCATATGTTCATCACGCTTAGGATTACAGCCGTGATGGCAATGCGCGCAAGCCATATTGCATTTAGCCGTTAAATTCACTTGCAAAGTATTAGGAAACGGATCGGTTATCGTACACGATTCATCGTCTAACACATCTTCGAAATACAGCAGCTTGGCTAATTCCAAATTCACATCGCGCACTGTAGCCCGAGTGCCGCTTCTTCGAACGCCCGCAGCAGAAGGCCCACAACTAAACCCACCCAACAAAGAGTCGATCAAATAGTCTTCCGGACCGTTAAGTATGCGGTCCCTATACGATACAGCCGCAGGACTAGTTTCACTCCACAACGCATCAAACCACTTCACATACGCATTATGATCGTAGCGAACAGGCACAGCCTGAATGAACAAATCATCAAGCTGCGTGCCAAACGACCATTCTTCACTAGAATTGCACGCAATGCGAATACATAACCCGAAATTCTCTCCCGCAAAATTCGGAAGGCCAGCGGCACCGTTATTTATAATGGCGCCACGCGCCAACGTTAGAGCCACAGGCGCGCACGTATGCGTTGTGACAAAAACATCAATGCCGTTTGCCGCCATGAAACCATCTAATTCGTCTTGGCGCATTATGTCTTGCAGGGTTTCGCGCGAACAATCCCATCCACCTATCAGCTTCTCGTCGCCATGGGTTATTCCCACCTTAAAGCCAGCTACATCTACAGTAAGCGTAGCTGGACGCCCAACAAGACGCTGCTTTAATTCGGGATGCTTATCTACCGCTATAGACAGCATCTTATGTATTCTGTTCGAACGCGAAACCGCCTCGTCAGTCGTACATTCCGGATAGGCGCAGCCGCACCCCACCCCCACATCGGTCTGACGACGCAGTTCAGCTTCAACATTGCCTACCAGCGGCACATATTTCTGAATACGATCTTCAATAGCGGCGAAATTTTCGGCAGTTTTGTCAAACCAATGCGCGTCGCCGTTAAATACCACAAGTGTTTTCTTACTGCTGTCTTCCGCCTGAATCATAGCCTCTATAGCATCTAGCGCGAAAGGATTGCCGTACAAACCACCTACCACATACAAAACATCGCAACTTTCCTGCGGCGTACCGCTGAAAGCGTCTTCAGCAATCTTGTAGTCAATAGGACAAGCGCGCCCGGCATCTTTGAACAAACGGCGCTTCACGCTATGAGACTGGCAAGTTGACATACACCCCTCCGTTATTTAAGTGCCTAAAACACATTGGATTATATCTAATATTAGATGCACGACTAGCGATTTTCGCTAAACAGAATTGCACGCATATCAACTTTTGCAGAAAAAATGGTCAAAACTTCCGGCTTTCCACGGTGGAAGTGCCATATAGCCCGCTTGAAATGTGGAGGACACTGGGCAAACAGTGTTCAATGGTGTCTCGGCGGGTGCTATTAGGTGTGTTTGAGTGTGGAAAGTCGGAAGTTTTGACCATTTTTCCGAATTAAAGTTCCCGCAATCCGTCAGACACCAAACTTGCCGCACCATTTTGCTGCATTATTGGAAATTTACTTTCGCCGGTGGTTGTGCGCCCGGCTGTGTGCCGATTGTCGGTGTTGTTCCAGCACTCACACGCAGGCATTCCCGGAATTGACGACACATTAAACACAGGATTTACACCCGCTTTGCGCTGACGCGCGTAATCATCCAGACAACGAATAGCCCACTTTCCCAGCAGCAAAATGCCAACAAGATTAATGATGCACATAATGCCCATCAGAATATCGGCTATGTTCCATGCCAAATCGAAACTGCTTAAACAGCCTGCAAAAATTACGACTAAACAAGCAATCCTAAACCAAAAAATGAGGCGTTTCTTTTCGCCGAAAATGAATTTCAAGTTTGACTCTGCGTAAAAGTAGTTGCCGATAAGGCTGGTATAAGCAAATAGAAAAACAGCTACCGTAATGAAGGCTATGCCAATATTGCCCGCAAATTGATAGACAGCCATTTGCACCAACGGCATCCCGTTTAAGCCAGACGCAGCTTGAGGGTTTTGCACCATAAACACCAGCACCAACATAGCCGAGCAGGTACAGATAAACATAGTGTCAATATAAACAGACAGCGTTTGCACCAATCCCTGCTTCACCGGATGCGACACCGATGCCGTTGCAGCGGCATTAGGCGCCGAACCCATACCAGCCTCGTTAGAGAAAAGACCGCGCTTAATTCCCAGCATAACCGCTGAGCCGGCAAATCCGCCAAATATAGCCTGAAAATCGAAGGCGGAACTAAACATCAGAGAGAAAGCCTGCGGCAGCAGACCAACATTGCTTAAAGTTACCCAAATGCCAAGCGCGATATAAGCCAAAGCCATAATGGGCACAACTACGGAATTGATAACTGAAATGCGCTTAGCGCCACCAAAAATAACAACCGCCGTTAATGCAGTAAGCACAACGCCCATAATTACAGCCGCGCCGTTGGTGGAGTAATCGGGAATGTAGTATTCCAGTGCCGAAGCCGCATTATAGGCTTGAAGCTCATTAAAACCTATGGCATAGCAAGCTATAAGCGAGACAGCAAACATTACGCCCATCCACCTCTTGCCTAAACCTTGCTGCATGTAATACGCCGGACCGCCGCGAAATTCTCCATCGCCAACTTTGACTTTCCAGATTTGCGCAAGCGTAGACTCCACAAAAGCCGAAGCGGCACCAATAAGCGCCATTGCCCACATCCAAAACAACGCACCCGGACCGCCTATAGCCAAAGCGGTCGCAATACCGGCTATATTGCCCGTGCCTACGCGCGATCCGGTTGATACCATCATGGCTTGAAACGACGAAATAGCTTTGCCGCCTGCGTCAACGCGCTTTTCGGAAAGCTGAGTAAGCATATCTTTAATGTATCGCAGCTGTACGAACCGCGTGCGAATGGTGAAATACACCCCGGTAAACACCAACAGGATTACCAAAATATAGGTGTACATAAAACTATTTATATCGCCCGTTAACGAAACAAGAAAGCTACTTACGCTTGCCGTATCCATTGCGACACTCCCTCTCTGTAAAGCTGCCGCCTTTCTGTCACCTCCATAAGCGTTTAGTTGAAGATGGCTTCTCCGAAGTAAGAATGAGAATGTAAATTACATTCTCAAGCAGCCAAAATTCAGAGCAGCCAAGATTTCCTATTTGATAAAAAGCTGTTATTACCTTTTAACCAAGATGTTGGCAAAATTGCTCAAGAACGATAACGATGCCATAATGGCGCTTACTTTTAATGAAAGTAATGAAAGCGCAAAATTCAATGCGCCCTTTATTGTGTCATTTGCACTGTAGATGAATGCGAGATATGGAAATGCCGCAAACAAACAGAGTACGACGTGTACTTATTGTTGAAGATGATAAAGATTTAGCCAAGATAATAAAACGTTTCTTAGAAGCAAATGAATTTTGCGTACATGCGGCTGTAAGTGCCGAAGCAGCCTATGAGCTGCTAGAAAGCAAAACGTTTGACTGTTTGGTAGTAGACGTGAATTTACCGGGCGACGATGGATTTACCCTATGTAGACAACTGCGCCGCAAAAGCGGTGTGCCCTTGCTGTTTGTTTCGGCGCGCATTGAGGCGGATGCCCGCATAAAAGCGTTAGAAGAAGGTGGAGATGTATACCTTCCAAAACCATTTAGCCTAAAAGAGTTATTAGCTCAGATAAAAGCGCTTATGAGGCGCAATAGCGGCACCATGACTGGAGGCAGCAGCCAAAATAGGTCTACCGAGCCAGAGGCGCCGATAACAATAGGTCCATTCACGCTTGATATTTCAAGTGGTCGGATACTTAAAAATGGCATTCAAGTTGAACTGTCGCCCAAAGAATTTGCGCTTGCCGCATTTTTGATGGGTAACTGCAATAAAGCCTTTTCAAAAGAAGCCCTGTTAAGCGAGATATGGGGAGCATTCTGCAGCGTAGAGGCACAAACTGTGGCGGTGCATATAAGCTGGCTTCGCGCCAAACTAGAAGACGATCCCGCCAACCCCGTTTTCTTTAAGACTGTCCGCGGAAAGGGCTACCTATTTGACGCACCAAAGGAAACAGATTCGCAATGACAAACGAGAGCAATAGAATACAAAAGCGACTTATTGCGTATACGGCAATTGCGATTGCTGCCATAGTTGCAATCGCAATATGCGCTGCAGCGTTTTGTATAGGCGATTCCGGTTCAAATAAATTGCGCGAAGAAATTTTGCATTTGAACGAGGTGCGCACCAGCTTACTAGATACAAATGCCGCAGGAAATGATGCAGGTAAAAGCGAAGCGGGCGAAAGCGCAATAGCAAGTATCGAATTGGCTGACGATGCCCTTGCGTCCACGCAAGATATTCTACGCAGCGCTGTCTCTGAACAAGATTTTCGCATACTCGCAGCAATTCTAACCTTATCCGCTGCATCCATTGCCGCCGTGTTAGCCCTATCTTTATATATGTATTTCAGCGTTATTCGCCCTTTTATACGTTTGGAAGATTTCGCGGGACAAGTAGCAAATGGAAATTTAGATGCGCCTCTTGCATATGAGCGCTCTAATCCGTTTGGACGCTTCGCGTGGGCGTTCGATCATCTACGTGCGGAATTGAAGCGCTCGCGCGAAAAGGAACAAGCTGCTGCACTTGCCTATAAAACGGCATTAGCATCGCTTTCGCACGATTTGCGCACCCCGCTTGCATCGCTTCGTACTTATGCCGAAGCGCTAGAGCTTCAGTTAGACCAAACTCCCGAAGAGCGCCTAGCCTACGAACGCATAATAATGTCAAAATGCGATGAAGCTGCAGAGCTTGTAGAAGATTTGTTGGTACACGCGCTAGCCGACATGGATCGCATAGATGTAACATGCACGGCAACACCCGTTGCTCCCATTCTGCACCAGTGCGCAAGCAACTTTGCCGAAGCCGTACACGTTACGTGCGTGCGTGCCGATCAAGCCACACTAAACATAGATTCCAAACGACTAAAACAAGTAGTAGATAATTTACTAGTAAACGCTGCGAAATACGCCACCGGGTCTGCTGTGGAAATTTCCGGCATGCTTAGCGCTGACGCTTACCGCATAACGGTGCGCGATTTTGGCACCGGTGCTGCCGCTGAAGATATCCCATTCCTTGCGCAGCGTTTCTATCGCGGCGCAAACGCAAAAGACAAAACTGGAGCAGGATTAGGTTTATTCATAGCCAACTACCTTATGAACCGCATGAACGGAACAATGCAGATTCAAAACGCCAATCCCGGACTATGTATAGTTTTGGAACTTCCTCTTCCACACGCCGAATAATCTTGCACGCGCTATAGGTAAAGTCGGAAAGGTTACGTTCAGAAGCTGCGCAACCCTCACTCCATCTTTCCAATTTCACGTATAGGGCGCATACCTTAATGACTTCTTAATATTACATTTCGTAAAGTAGCTTTCAGCACAGTTTAGAGAATGGAAAAATACAATGAAACAAATTGCATTAGAGGCAGTTGACCTAGCCAAAAGCTACGTTGCCGACGGAGTGCAAACCCACGTATTAGGCAATATTAACCTGAAAATATATAAAGGCGATTTCACGTCTGTTATGGGACCAAGCGGCTCGGGAAAATCGACGCTTCTGTACTGTTTATCGGGCATGGATAAGCCTACCGCAGGAGACGTGCTGTTTTGCGAAAAAAGTATTGTGCGCATGAAGGAACAAGCGCTTGCTAATTTGCGGGCACAGCACTTCGGGTTCGTTTTTCAGGCAGCAAATTTGGTCAGCAATTTAACGCTTTTTGAAAACATAGCTGTACCCGGATACTTAAAAGAAGGTCGCACACCTAAAAAGACGCTAGAAGCAGTTGAAAACCTTATAGAGCGCATGGGCTTACACGATGTGGCAAACCACCTTCCCAATCAGTCGTCGGGCGGACAGCAACAGCGATGCGCCGTGGCACGAGCGGTGGTAAACCAACCAGACATCGTATTTGCAGACGAACCCACAGGTGCACTGAATCGCGCCAATAGCTTGGAAGTGCTGGCGCTTTTAAGTGAAATAAACGCAACAGGTCAAACAATCGTTATGGTGACGCACGACATACGTAGCGCTATGCGCGGCAATCGCATACTTTACTTAGAAGATGGCGATGTGCGAGGCGAAGTAAATCTGCCGCCATGGGATGCACAGCACAGCAACGACATCTCGTATACGCGCGACCGCGAAGCGCAAGCAAACGCTTGGCTTTCGTCGCTTTCATGGTAGGGGCGCAATATGGAACCTCTGCGTACACTGGTATTAGCCGGGCTAAAGCGAGACAAGAAAACGTTCATTGGCTTGGGAATTTTAGTAATGCTGGCTTCTTTCGCTCTTACGTTTACATTGTGTCTGTCCACCGACCTTACCACGCGGGAAACCGCCGCTCTACAAGAAGCGAATGCAGGAGACGCATTTGCCACAGACTTCCCTACCAACTTAAACAGCCAAGCCATAGACGACATTAAAGCGCTTCCCGAAGTGGAAAGTGTTTTAGAAACGCCTACATTCTCTGTTACGGTGAACTTTGAAAATGCGCAGGGCAAAACTGTAGCCAACACAACGCAATCGTCTGAAATCTTCGAAGCATGGGGCACCGGAATTTCCTACAAAATGCTTGAAGACAATTTCGACGCATATAAAACAAACCCTACGCCTCCGCGCGCTGACGAAATTTATATCACCCCCGCCATACACATTCTTCAAAATGTGAATATAGGCGACTTCGCTGTGCTTACCATAGGCGATAAACAGGTGCGCCTTAAAATTGCCGGGTATTTCGAAGATCCGCAAATGGGAACACCGTTTATGGACACCAATCGCTATTTGCTAGCAGCGGAAACCTTCAATGCGCTGCACGCAGAAGTCAGCGACATATTCAACAGCGCCACCACCCGTGGCGAAAGCAGTATATTTGCGCGGGCGCACACCGCTTTCCCCTTAACCGAAATAAACGTATATATGACACCCGCCGCACAAGCAAGCGGACTTACTAGTCAAGATTTAACGCGCATCATAGGCGAAAACACCACTTGGGGCGCCAGCGCAACAAACCTGTTCTCTAGCCAGACTTTGGCGGGATACGCGCTTATGGTAGTAAATGTAGCAACAGCCATCCTTGGCGTTTTTGCGTGCCTTTTGTTTGCGATAGCGCTTGTAATATGCGTGCATTCGGTGTCTGCATCTATACGCGAGGGCTATGTGGACTGGGGAATTATTAAGGCACTAGGCGTGCCGGCAAAAACTCTGCGGCGCACACTTGCGCTTCAATACATGGTAGCTGCCTTGGCAGGAATGGTTATAGGGTTCGTAGTAGGAATAGCAATTGAGCCTCTTACATGGTCGGCATTTATGCTGCTAACCGGGGTCCTTACCCAAAACGCCAGCTTCCCTAGCACCGTCCTTATTTGTCTAGCAACTCTTATGGTGCTTATGATGGCTACCGTGTTTCTAAAAGCGCGCAAACTTTCGGTCATATCGCCGCTTTCTGCCCTGCGCAGTGGACATGGAGATGTCCGATTTTCGCCACGCGCTAATTGCGCAATTAACGGCTCGTGGCTTGAAGCTTCTTTGGCTTGGCGCGCTATTGTTGCGCAAAAACGCAGCTATATTGGTCTGGCGGCGTGTTCGCTTTTGCTGTGCGCATTCATCACACTAATATTTGGAATTGGCGGTGCCCTAAACACACAAGATGCTGTGTATAAAGCTTTTGGATTGTGGGAAAGCGATCTTTCTGTGTCGCTTGAAAACGACAATTTGTCTTTTGAAGACGTTAATTCAGCTATAGAAGAAGTTTGCCCGATAAAGCGTGTATGGGAAGAAGCTGTTACTATGATTAACATAAATGGTGAAAGCCGTACATTTGTAGGGCTAACAGACATGAGCATATTTTCCGATGCTACTGTTGTATCTGGACGCAAACCCACACAAACAAACGAGGCGCTTGTCGGAATGAGTCTTGCCTCAGATATGGGGCTTAGCGTGGGCGACAAACTGATGCTGCCCGACAGCACCGGCGCTGAAAAGGAATATCTAGTTTCGGGTATTCTTTCTGCCATGCTAAATGCAGGATATGGAACTATCCTTACATACGAAGGACTAGAGCAGCTGGTTAGTATCGAAAAAGCCAATCGCGGAGATTCGCGCCAATACCAATTAGTAGACCCAAACAAAACCGACGAAGTGCGCACCGCGCTAGAAGCGCGCTTTGGCGAAGATATAAGCTTAGAAGACACCGGTATTTTCAGAGGTTCCACAAATATGGTAGCCCTAATCAGAAGCTTATTCATAACTATGGGTTATGCCATGGCGGCTTTCGCGGGAGTATTAGCATGCGTAGCCGTAGCGCTAATTAGCAACCGCATGTTTACAAGCGAGAGAGGCGACCTAGGAATTTATCGAGCTTTAGGGTTTCGCGTGCGCGCGCTTCGTATTTCTTTTGCGCTGCGATTCCTAAGCATTGCACTAGCAGGGTCTGCGCTGGGAACAGCTATAACGGCACTCGGAGGCAGCTGGTTAGTTAGTAAACTATTCGGTTTATTCGGTGTTGGGAATTTCGCAATTGCCCTTCCATGGTGGCAAGTCATACTTTTACCGCTTGCGCTTTCTCTGATTTTTACCATAAGTGCTTATGTATCAGGCAACGCCATACGCCAAGTAGACATCCGCAAATTGGTTGTCGAGTAATTTCATGGCACATATCATCGGGGTTGCACCTCTATAAAAGTTGCAACCCCGATGTAGAAGGATTAAATTTCCCTTCTGCATTTAAGTTGCACGCTTGGTGAAGATGCCCATAACGCCAAGGAAAACCACAGAACCCAAAAGCGCCACTAAGAACGACCACAGGTTGAATCCGGTAAAGCCCTCGGCTCCTATGAAACTCATAATGAAACCGCCGACTAAAGCGCCAATAATTCCTACAATAATATTGCGCAACAGTCCGCCTTCGCTTTTCATAATAGCGCTTCCAGCCCAACCGGCTAAACCGCCGATGATAATCCAGACGATGATACTCATGATTCACTCCTTTCAATGTTCGCCGACAATAAACTCAGCATAGAAGAGCGATGCTAGTTAAAGTTGCGCACAGCCCACCCGTAAACAGTCCGAAAGAAGCCTGTCATAGTTTCGTATTGCGTAGAAAGACATTGCGCAGAAAGCGCAAAATTATTCCCATATCCAAAAAAGTTGACTCAAATGGTCAAAACTTCCGGCTTTCCATGGTAGAAAGCGCTAAATCGCGTTGCGTAAGCCAAGGAATTCCCTGTTTGCCCAGTGTTCTCCACAATTCAGGTCAACCATGGGGCAGTTCAACCGTGGAAAGTCGGAAGTTTTGACCATTTTTCCAAATTTTTATGCCATTTCTTCCAAATAGAAGTGCTAGAACAATCTATACCCATTGGCAAAGTGCTACAGCACATGACTGTTAGAAAATACGCGCAACAATACGCAACAACACTTAAGATATAAGAGCGCAGTTGCGGGAATAAAGGAGGGGTTTTGCCCACTATCGTAGTTACCGATACCGATTTCGGCGATTCAGAATTTGAACGCCAGATGATAGAAGCCGCGGGCATAACTTTCCGCGCATATAATGAACCGGATGGGCGCCACCCTACCCAAATAATCGAGCATCTACGCAAAGCCGATGGAGCCATTACATCATACGGCGAATATTCCGCAGAGGTATTTGCCGCACTTCCGCAGCTGAAAGTTATTAGCAAAACCGGCACCGGAATAGACAACATAGACGTTATTGCCGCCACTAAAAACGGCACGCGAGTGTGCAATGTTCCGCACTACGGCACCGAAGTGGTATCTGACCACGCAATAGCACTTGCCATGTGCGTGCTGCGTCGCATTAATGAAATAGATGCAGATATGCGCGCTGGCATATGGAATTTTCGTCGCCACCGCCCATTGGGGCAGGCGCATGGGCGCACATTCGGCGTGGTGGGCATGGGAAATATTGGACAAGCTGTAGCCCGCAAAGCACGCGGTCTTGGATTTAGCGTTATAGCGTGGGATAGATCGGGCGCGCCCAATTGCACATCGCCCGATGGATTTACCTACACTACGTTTGAAAATTTACTGCGCGAAAGCGATGTGGTTAGCTTCCACACAGCGTTGGCGCCGCAAACACATCACATGCTGAACGCGCAAAACATTGGCATTATGAAACCAGATGCAGTGGTGATAAACACCTCGCGCGGGGCAGTAATAGATACCGATGCGTTGGCAGAGGCGCTCTTTAACGATAAGTTGTGGGGCGCAGGTATAGACGTGTTTGAAGACGAGCCAGTAGACCCCGCATCGCCAATATGCCAAGCGCCGCATACAGTATTAACTTCACATGCCGCTTATTGGTCGGAAGAATCTGCCGTAGAGCTGCGGCGGCGCTGCACTCAAAATGCCATCGACGTAGTGCTAGGGCGCACGCCCGAAAACTGCGTGAACTAGGTAGCTAGGGAGCTAGGTAGCTAGCAAACCCTTCCGACGACGGCGATACTCAGCCATAGGCTCTACTAGCACCCCGCGCTTATTCGAGCTTATAGCTAAGTTCCCCTGAATATTGGCGACATAGCCACTTTTTGGCTTGCCGTCGGAAAAAGCCGCCAATACTGCATCAACAGACGCAGTATCGATACGCTCGTCGGCACCCAACAACCGCTTCAGCAGCTTCACCACAACTCTGCGCTGAAGCGGCATGCGAACTTCGCCGAATACAGGCAACAACTTAAAAAACGCACCACCTTCAACCATATCTACACGCTCTGCAATAATTTCGTCTGCCATAGCATCTAGCATATCGTCTTCATCAGCAATTAAATCCATCGTGCGCGTAAGAGTTTGCGGCATACCAGCGCTCCACTCCTTGGCTTGCGGCACAATCTTGTGACGCACATATGCCCGAAATCGGTCAGTATGCGCATTGGTGGCATCTTCGCGCCAAAGCGCACCGGCAGCATCTTCCATAACATCAAGCCCAGCATTCTTGCGCGCGCAAATATAGTCGCGCAGCTGTTCGCGCGTGCAATTCAAAAGCGGACGCACAACCGGTCCGTTTTTGCGCTTCATACTTCGAAACCCACCGGGACCAGTGCCAACAATAGAGCGCATATAAAAATTCTCAATGCGATCATCTGCCGTATGCGCTGTTACAATGCGCCCCTCAGAAAGCGGAACGCATTCATGCAAACACATTGACGAAAGCGCCTCATTTGCAGCCGCATATCGCTCGCGCCGCGCCACAGCCTCTACGTTGTCGCCCGACCTAGCAGCCTCACCCGCCACGTCCACTTCGCACACAAATAGCGGAATATCCAAAAGCGCAGCCAGACCAGATACAAATTCCGCATCCTCATCTGAAGCACAACCGCGCAGTTTATGATTTACGTGCAGCATAGCCACAGGCCCTACCTTGCCCGCAGCACGCGCCGCCGCCATCAAATACGCCAGCGCCGTAGAATCGCTGCCGCCAGACACCATTAGCAAAACAGCAGAGTCGGCACAAAACAGCCCGTACTTCTCCGCAGTACTGCACATTGTATGCATCAATTCATTATTCATAATGCCTCCTAGGTGGTATTCTAATATGTAACACAACCAAGCGATCAAATAGAAGGGAATATCGAATGGATGCAAAAGTTTACGAACTAATTAACGACCAAATTAACAAAGAACTGTACTCGGCTTATCTGTACATGTCTTTTGCCGATTATTACGAAGATGCTGGACTGAACGGCTATGCGAACTTCTATATGGTTCAGGCTCAGGAAGAGCGCGACCATGCGCTTATTTTCCGCAAGTATTTGATAGAAAACGACCAAGTGCCGAAGCTAGGCGCCATCGCTCAGCCAGACAAAACTTTCACCGACTACATGGGTCCGCTAAAGGCAGCGCTTGAGCACGAGCAGTATGTCACCAGCCTTATTAATGACATTTATGCTGCAGCTGAAGAGGTAAAAGATTACCGCGCAATGCAGTTCTTGAAGTGGTTTATTGATGAGCAGATGGAAGAAGAAGACACTGCCCGCGATATGATTACCAAAATGGAACTATTCGGCGAAGATAAGCACTCGCTGTTCGAGCTGAACCAAGAGTATGCCGGTCGCGCATATAGCGTTCCCAGCCCTCTGGCTGCCGAGTAAATTATTAAACGTTGAATATATGAAGACCGTCTCTTGGCGGTCTTTTTTAATGCATAAAAGCAGTATTACGGTAGAATTACAACCTAAAAAATGCAATGCAACTGGCGCAACTACTGGTAGCTGAGCTTATTGCAAACCAAAATCGCTAGAATTCGATAGACGATTGATCTAGGCTCTTTCGAATGCAACCACAAACGCCAGCTCGGTACCAAAGTACGAAAGGCTTTTATGCTTCAACTTAAGAATATCCGCAAGTCCTACACCACAGGTGATTTCACACAAGTAGCACTAGATAATGTATCAATCAATTTCCGCGATAATGAATTCGCTGCCATACTTGGACCAAGCGGTTCGGGCAAAACAACTTTACTGAACATAATTGGTGGACTAGACCACTACGACTCTGGCGATCTGATAATAGATGGTATATCCACAAAAAACTATAAAGATCGCGATTGGGACACTTTCCGCAACAACCGCATCGGTTTCGTATTCCAAAGTTACAACCTTATTCCGCACCAAACCGTGCTTGCAAATGTGGAACTGGCGCTGACTCTTTCCGGCGTGGGTCGCGAAGAGCGGCGCAATCGCGCAATAGATGCACTAAAGCGCGTAGGATTGGGCGACCACGTTCACAAAAAGCCAAGTCAGCTATCCGGCGGTCAAATGCAACGTGTCGCCATAGCGCGCGCACTAATAAACGATCCGGAAATATTGCTAGCCGACGAACCTACCGGCGCGCTAGACAGCAAAACCAGCATCCAGATTATGGATTTGCTAACAGAAATAGCAAATGACCGCCTAGTAATTATGGTTACGCATAATCCGGAATTGGCTGACACATACGCAACGCGCATCGTTAATTTAGCCGACGGGCACATTCTTGCCGATACCGACCCATACGCCCCAACAACAGATGAACTAGCCAGCCTAGCCGCGAAGAAGCCGCGCCGCACATCTATGAGTTTCTTAACGGCACTTTCGCTTTCTTTCAACAACCTTATGACCAAAAAGGGCCGCACAATAATGACGGCTTTCGCGGGAAGCATTGGCATTATTGGAATTGCTGCCATTCTTGCATTGGCGAACGGCGTAAACAACTACATAACCAGCGTAGAGGAAGAAACCTTGTCATCTTATCCGTTGCAAATTACAAGCACCGGTTTCGATATGACATCAATGATGGTATCTAGCATGGGTATGGTCAACGAAGAGACGAATGAAGATTCTAAAAGCACAAATGGCGACGATACGGTGGTGCACGAAGCCAACGTAATGAACAGAATGTTTGAAAGTGTAGGATCGAACGATCTGGCATCGCTAAAAGAATTTCTAGACAGCGGCGAAAGCAACATATATGAATTTGCCAACGATGTGGAATACAAGTACAACGTAACGCCACAAATCTATTTGGCAGATACCGAAAATGGCGTACAGCAGGTTAACCCTGACACTACATTCTCTTCAATGGGCATGGGCTCTAGCATGTATACAAACAACATGATGTCAACCATGATGAGCACCGATATGTTTGCTCAAATGATGGGCACTATGGATATGGCTAAAGAAAGCTATGACGTAAAGGCTGGTCATTGGCCCGAAAAATACAATGAATGTGTGCTTGTGCTTACCGAAAACGGCAGCGTAAGCGACTTTTTGCTGTACATACTGGGTCTGCGCGATCATGCCGTGCTAGACGAGATGGTGCGCGCATTCATGAACGAAGAAGAAGTTGTAACCGAGGTAAACGACAATGCCGTATTTACCTATAGCGACTTCCTGAACTTGAAATTAAAGCTAGTTTGCTCAGCCGACTACTACCAGTATGACGAAGAATTTGGTGTCTGGATAGACAAATCAGACGATGACGAATACGTAAAAGGCCTTATAGAAAACGGCGAAAATTTGGTTATATCGGGCATTGTGCAACCTAAAAATGGTGCCACTTCAGCCATGCTAAACTCTGGCGGAATTTACTACACACCAGATTTAACTAAGCATTTGATAGAACAAGCTGGTGAAACGCAGATAGTAAAAGACCAATTGGCAGAGCCAAATACCGATGTGTTTAACGGCAAATTGTTTACGGAAGAAGACGAAAAAAGTTCCGATTTCGATATGAGCAATTTATTCAAGGTGAACACAGGTGCGCTGCAAGCGGCATTCAAGTTTGATGAAAGCAAGATGAAGCTAGATTTGAGCAACCTTGATGTTAATTTTGATTCGTCCAGCTTGCCGCAACCTAATATTGACTTTAGCCAGATGGGTTCGCAGATGCCCGGCGATAGCGGCAGCGACAGCGGCGGCAGCGGCGGCAGCGGTGGCGATAGCGGCAGCGGCGGCAGCGGCGGCAGCAATGGCGAAAACGCTGGCATGGATATGTCGGGGATGCAAATTAACCAAGAAGTTGCTGCAAAAATGGTTAGCGATCTTATGACAGACTTCCAAAACCAACTAGCCACACTACCCGGCACCACCATGCCAGAAAAAGTGCAGGCATATATGGCAAGCGACAGCGCTAAAGTCATAATTTCTGACGCGATGGCAAATGGTCTAATTGACACCAGCGCCATGCAGCAGCAACAGCTTGAACAGCAAGCCGCCATGCAAGAGTATCTTAATAATTACATGACGCAGTACATGACCGAAGTTATGAGTGCGCTTTCCTCGCAAATGCGTACAGCGATGACCACCGCTATGACCCGAGCAATGAACCAGCTGTCCGAGGGAATGTCGCAGGCTATGAGCATAGATGCTGAAGCTTTCAAAGATGCCTTCGAATTCAACATGACCGACGAAGAGCTTACAGAACTAATAACGTCAATGATGAGCGGCACCGAAGCTTCATTTGATAATAATTTGGCAAAATTGAACTACGCACAAATTGATAATCCTTACGAAATAGACATTTTTGCCAAAGATTTCGAAGCTAAGCAGGGCATTATAGACATACTAGATTCTTATAACGATCGCATGAATGAAAGCGGTCAGGAATCGAAAGCAATAACCTACACCGACATTGTGGGCGCATTAATGAGCTCGGTAACTACCATCATAGATATGATTAGCTATGTGCTTATAGCGTTTGTGTCTATCAGTCTTATTGTTAGCTCAATAATGATAGGTGTCATAACCTACATAAGCGTGCTTGAGCGCAAAAAAGAAATTGGTATATTGCGCGCAATTGGCGCAAGCAAAGGCAACATAAGCCAAGTATTCAATGCCGAAACTGTTATAGAGGGGCTTATTGCGGGCGTGCTTGGAGTGGGCATAACTGCGCTTTGTTGTATACCGGTAAGCGCCCTTGTGTATACGCTATTTGATGTTCCAAATGTAGCCAGCCTACCATGGCAAGCCGCTTTCATTTTGGTAATAATAAGCGTTGCGCTTACATTTATAGCAGGTCTAATTCCTGCCAGCAGCGCCAGTCGGAAAGACCCGGTAGAGGCGCTGCGTTCGGAATAAAGTTGGCGCGATAGTGGTGCGATCAGCATTGATTGGTGTTGCGATCAGCAGACGCGATAGTGACGCGGTCAATGTCGATCGATGACGCGATCGGCATTTGCGATCGGCATTTGGTGCGATTCTTTGGCACGCTGCTCTTTAGTACGATTGGCTACAGGCTTGGACTACAGGCCTTGGGAAGTTTTTTTGCAGAAAAATGGTCAAAACTTCCAGCTTTCCATGGTCATAGCGCCACATGGCTAACTTGAATTGTGGAGAACACTGGGCAAACAGAAAACTTACTGCCTTTTTGATGCCTTAGCAAGCAGGGTTTTGCGTTCAGAACCGTGGAAAGCCGGAAGTTTTGACCATTTTTCTAACTTTTTTGAACTAGGAAGCTTCAATCTGCTTTGCATTTGATCGTGTGCCGAAAGTTGGTGTCAGGAGCCACTTTGAGATAGAAGTGACCATTGCCTAGAATCGTTTTTGTGAAAGTAACCGATTCAGCAGAAAGGCAACGGCCACTATGGACACTTTACAGGATA
>NZ_JAAKEF010000017.1:0-51488 GCF_011039055.1 Adlercreutzia sp. ZJ154 | reverse complement strand
TAGCTTACTTTAATGAACTAGATACATTTGCATCAGTTCGCGGTCTTGATGCAAAACAGATTATTGATGGAGTGTGTAAAGACCCACGCATAGGGGACCACTACAACAACCCCTCATTTGGATATGGTGGATATTGTCTTCCGAAAGACACAAAGCAACTTCTTGCAAATTATGAAAGTGTCCCTCAAAACATAATGGGAGCAATAGTAGATGCTAACCGTACCCGTAAAGACTACATTGCCGAAGATATACTTCAAAAGGTGGGCTATACAGAAAACAGTTCATCTTCTATTAGAGTTGGCATATATCGTCTCACTATGAAATCGGGCTCTGATAACTTCCGTGCAAGTTCCATTCAAGGTGTTATGAAGCGTATAAAAGCTAAAGGAATAGAGGTTGTTGTATACGAACCAACCCTAAACGATAGTGAGTTTTTTGGGAGCAAAGTAATAGATGACCTAGATACATTCAAACAAGTAAGCAACATCATAGTAGCCAATCGCATCCACCCAGACATAGCCGATGTATCGCATAAGGTATACACCCGTGATTTGTTTGGAAAGGATTAGGGATGAAAATACGTTAAACGGTGCACTGATTTCAGTACCGGCACGAAATGAACACCTGATTAAAGAAATAAGAAAATCGACAAGGTTTGGGTTAGGGTGCCGGATGCGCCTAGCATGCTATCCTTTGAACGAGATGGTGACGTTGGTGTATCATGACAAAGTCCTTCTGCTTTGATTGAGAAGCTACGACGGCTAGCTGGAGTATCCTAATTACTTGAGGAAATCGCGTTGTGAAGGGAGGCACGCTGTGAACAAGGATAGAAGAATCCTTTTTCATCTCGAAAAGGACGTTTTGCCTGTTGAGGAATTGCAGACCTGCATTTCCGAGTTTTTCGCGATGATTCAGTCCGCCTCCGAAGACTGTCTTAGCGACGTAAAATGGTTTGCTGAAATTCAACAGGGTTCCGTGGCGTTGGCGACCTACCCCTCCTCCGATACCGAGACAGACGAGGAAATCGATCAATGTCTGGGAATTATTCGCAGTGACTTCAAATTGATCCAGGGTGGAAAGAATCCTTCCACGTTTACAAAGAAGACTATGCAGCATTACGAGGCAATGACACGCTTGTTCAAAGGTGAAAACGGTCTTTCTGGCAATCCGACCATCGATATTTCCTATCCGGGTAGCCATGAACGCGAGCCAATTGCCATGGTTGATTATTCCGTGCCGGTAAAACCCAAGACGATCGACCGCTCTTTCGGTACTACATACGGAGAGGTCAAGACCCTATATGCAAGCGCAAAGCCGTTTTTTGCGCTCTATGATGAAGCTTCCAGCAAGCGTGTCAAGGTCTACTATGACGATGCCCTGTTAGATACTGTGCGTTCTTGTTATCGCAGTAACTACGTGCGCGTCACTGGTGACATATCTTTCAACGAGGATGGCACCAAGCATGACATCGTGGCTCAGGATATTCAGGTTGTCGAGCGTCCAGAGACGATTTCTTTGGCTGACCTGTTTGGGATTTGGGGCGATGCCGAATGAAGCGTGTCTACTGGGATTCATGTTGCTTTATCGACTTTCTCCAAGGAACTGAACGTGGAAAAGTGCTCAAGGGCGTTGTCGACAAGAAAGATAATGGTGAGCTGGAGATAATTACTTCTGTCGTAACTTTGACCGAGGTAATCAAAGGGACCGCTGAGGAGCGAGACGCAATCATACAGGTTTTCAACCAGGACAAAGGGCTGCTCGTTGTTGACTTAACCAGACATCTTGCAGAGCAAGCGCGAGAAGTGATATGGAACTATAGCTTTGAGAAGCACAAGCAAGACGCCATTCATCTTGCTACTGCTGTCTATATCAACCAATTCCATAGTATTGATGAGTTTCATACCTTTGACCATGATCTGCTGAAGTGTAACGGTCGGTCAGAGATTCCGATCCCTATCATCGAGCCAGCTTTCGAATTGTATCCGCTTAACCCCCGCCTTCCTCTTTGATGTGTTAGGAAGGGATACACCTCCCTCTATGCGCATCGTTGCTCCCTTCCGACACCGCCCTCGTTCCTAAAATGGATTGGAAGACTGGCGTTATGAAGCCCGAGTTCGACCCAGAGGTCGAGCGAACTGCTAGGGCGATTTTGTGCCAGTAGAACGATTGGCTCTATTTTGGCGATAACAATGGAATTCGAAAACAAAATGGTCAAACGTCTGGGTATCCGGGAACGTCATGCTGCTCAGTATATTGCGGAACAGTGCTCAGGAATTGGTGCAGGAATCAGACAGGCCGTCCGAAAAGGGGCGGAGCGTAAAAGCTACGGCAACTCAGAAGTCAAAAACCACTTCCAGGCGGGCACAACTTCGATCGTGCCTTCATCGATTTCGAAGCGATCCTCTTCCCTTAAGGTGATAATAGTGCCCCGTGCGAGCCGAGTGGCGCTCATCGCGGCTGCCAAGGAGCCAACTTCACGCGCCCGCGTTCTCTCGTTCTCAAGAGTGAGCGAAACCTGCATGAGCGCGTAGGGCTCGGATGCAAGGGCGTCCCCCAAGAGGAAATCGACCTTGTGGCGCGAAGCGTCGGGAACGGTATAAGAGGTAAGTGTGTCGATGCGTCGACCAGCAAGACGCCGGCGCAGCTCAAGAAAAACGGCGGTCTCGAAGCGCTTGCCGATGTCCTGTTGATTCGCGCGGGATACCGCATAGGTGATACCCGGATCGATAGCGTACACCTTCGGCAGTGCGGTCGATTGGGGTTTAAGCGAAACGGCGTACTCGGGAACCTCGAAGAAGAGAAAAGCCTGTTCAAGAAGGGTGACGAGGCGGCTGGCCTTCTCCCAGTACATTTTGTAGCCAAGCTCCTTCATGGCCTCTACTAGGCCGTTTATCGAAAATTCGCAGGCGGTGTTGCGCAATCCGTATAGTGCGAACTGATTTGCCAAGCGAATGTCCTCGCGCCCGAATCGGTCGGCCACGTCACGTGCCACCACATCGCGCACATATCCCTGCAAGAGCTCGATCCTATCTTCTGCCCGTTTGTTCTGAACGCCTGGGAAGCCTCCTTCTGTCAAATAGCGGTCGAACATCCCTTCAAGCTGCGTTTGCATTTGAGGGGTTGCCCCTCGATCGATGTCGATACGTTCCACGCCGGCAAAGCGGCAATATTCGCGAAAGGAGAGAGGCAACATTTCGTGTGAATGCGAACGCCCGCGGAATTGCGTTGCGATCTCGTCAGAGGAGAGCTTCGAAGACGAGCCTGTGACGACAAGCGTGACTTGTTCCATTTCGGCCACGCGTTGGCAGAACCCTTGCCACTGATCGGCCTCTTGCACTTCATCGAGGAACAGATAGGCTCCCCTCTCTCTGGCCTTAGGCGCTTGCCGCCAATACTCGTTCAGCACGTTGTCCATGATGTGGGGATCCATGGGGCTGAGACGGTCATCGGCGAAGTTGAAGTGGAGCATGCGCTCGCGTGGCACGCCTGCCTCTAAGAGCTGCTTCATTTTTTGGAAGAGGTAGAATGTCTTGCCGCTGCGCCTCATGCCGGTGACGATCTCTACTAGATTAAATCGTTGCGGGGATGGAAGGCTGCGAATGACTTCATCTCGAGCGACAAGCGCAGGCAGAGGGGCTTCTCGGTATTCTCGTACGATAGAAGAAAGATCAGTCATGCGGGTCTCCTTTACGGAAAGTTGCAACTTCTCAATTCTATTGAGAAGTTAATGGTACTACTTCTCAAGATTTTTGAGAAGTAGTACCATTAACTTCTTGATATTCTTGAGAAGTTAAACGGGCATTTTTTGGTGGCGTGCAAAAGAACAATGAAGTTGATTTCGTTTTGCAAAAGGGCGATTTGATTACGACCGTCGAAATGGAGAGGGGAAGGATCAAGGGGCTTAATGGGATGCAAGCTTTCTTAACGAAATACCCGCATGCTCGTTCCCTGGTATCATTGAAGGCCACATGCAGAATCGGCGCGACGAGGCGGCAAGGGCCACCGGGCGTTCCGCCTACCGCTGCCTGGCGCAGACCCTCGTGCACCTGCGCTCCCTCCCCAAAGGCGAACAGGCGGCTCGCCGTCTTGTTCGGGAGATTCGCGAGGCCTACCCCCGCCGCACCGCGCTCCACGACGAGCTGCGCAAGGCGGGGTTTGCGTGCGAGTAGGGAAAGATCGGAAACTTGAGGCTAATCTAAAAGATGGGCTCAAAATCGAAAGGAATGATATGTTGTGTTGCCAGACCCAAAATGGAGGCAAAAAGTGGCAAAACAACACCAGATTCAGAAAGGCCAATGATTATCTTCCCGGTTTGGTTTTGCATGACGCACTCCATTTTCCTGTCGGCAAGAATATCGGTTTCTTGCGCAATCGCACTTCCGATAATGTTGCGATAGCGGCATTCGCCACTCGACCATGTTCTGAAAAGTGCCCACGAGCAATAGTCTGCGGCCTGCAGTCCAAAATCGCTCTTGGAATCCATCTGCGCAAACGAGAAGCCGACTTCTTCGTCAAGGTTACCCTTCAGATATCTCTTCACCGAGCCGATAATAGCAGAACTCTAATATGAGTAGAACATTCAAGAGACAATAACGATCTAGATCAAGAATTCTTTCCTGATCTAGATCGTTCTATCTGCTACCCAGCGGCTGGCGTCTGCCATAAGCCACGGCGCTAGGTCATCGAAAGTTGTCCCCCACGTGGCTCGTTTTGCGGCTTATCGTCGGCTTCACGCGGGGGATACCTCTGCCGCAACGAGAGCCGTACTCACACGCTCAGGCTCGTGCGGGCGGCAAAGACGGAATCTTCTAGCGCCTTTTCCAAATCAACCGCCACCTCGGCGCTCTCGACCCTAAGGCTGCAATCGTCGGCCTTTGCCAAGGCAAGAAGAGGCAGTGTCCCGTACCAAGCGACCTTGCCGTCAAAAACGGCTATCCCAGTCAGCGGCGCATCGAAAACCTCAATCTTGCAGCCGGCAGTCGCAAGCATCTGGGCGATTTCGGATTGCAGGGCGAGAGACTTCTCGCTCTTGGGCTTCCTCATGATGATCCTGACCTCGATCCCCCGGGCGACAGCGCTTGTGATGTCGGGCAACAACGCCTCCACGAGTCTAGGGCTTGCGTACGGTGCAGATACGACAACGCCCTTGCCAGCGTGCAGCAGGTCGACGGCGAACTCTGCGCGCCAAGTGCCTGCGGTTACGATGCGCGCGCCCGGTCCCTGCGTCTCACCGGTCTCAGCGATTTCGTAGCCAAGCTTCGCGTACGTCTTCAGCCGCTTCTTGTACATACGCTCAAGCATGGGCAGACTTGCGTCCACATAGTCGTAGACGATAACGTCATCCTTGCCCTCACTCTTGCGGTGCAGGCGCCCCGAGTACTGGGTGATCACGCCCTCGAAGGAGTAGGGTGATGCGAGAAGGAGGGTATCGAGCTGGGGGAGGTCGAAGCCCTCTCCGATGTAAGCGCCGGTGGCCACGATCGCGTAATGGGCGTCAGGCGCACTGCGAACCTGCTCTATCCTTTCTCGCTTCTCCCGGGCAGTGCCCTCACCCGTCAGCACGTATGCTTCGATTCCCAATTCGCCCAAGAGCCTAGCAATCTCGTCGGTATGCTCCTTGCGGCTCGTAACGACGAGGGGCGTACGTCCCGCCTTGATGGCGTTGGCAGCGTCCTTTGCAATCAGCTCGTTTCGGGCACCATGTCCACAGAGCGCTTCGACCACCTGGTTGAACGATGAGCCCGGTTCCAACGAGCCCAATCTTATCCTGGTGAAGCGCGGTTGTAGAATGCGCTTGAAACCCTGTTCGGCTGCCTGCTCCTTCGGGTCGACCCTGTGACGGATGGGGCCGCAGTGCATATAGATTATCCGTTCAAGGCCATCCGACCTCTTGGGGGTGGCTGAAAGACCATACACGCGCCTAGCGTTGACGCTCTTCATGACAAGCTCTAGGTTGGGGGCGGCCCCGTAGTGGCATTCGTCGCAGATAACGAGATCGTAATCTTCGACCGTCGGCTTCACGCGGGGGATGCCCATGTCGTCCTTCCCGGAGAGCGATTGGAACGTCGCGACGTCCACGATGCCGCTCGGAGCGTTCCTGCCTCCGCCGATCTGTCCGATAACCGGTCGCTTCCTCTTGCTCGGCTTGCCTGATTTCGTGAGCAGGGGCGGCCTAGCATCCTTGATGTCAAGGAACTGTCTGAGGCGCTCCTTCCACTGGTCGATCAGACTTGTCTTCGGGACGATGACGAGCGTGCGCATCTTGAGCTCACCGATTAGGTACGCGCCGATGACGGTCTTGCCGAAGCCCGTCGGCGCCATCAGTATGCCGTTCTCATGGCGCAGAAGTGCATCGGCGGCCTTTCGTTGCCGTTCGCGCAGAACGCCCGAGAACGCGACTTGAACAGGCGCGCCGCTGTTGCGCCTGTCGTCAAACGTGTAAGCGAAGTCCTGTTCTTTGGCAAGATCGACGAGCTTCTGCTCGCAGCCGCGTGGGAGCATGATGGACTGCTCGTCCTCCTCACCGCACCAAACTATCCGATGCTTCCCATAGACCGATTGATGCATCGCCTGGGCGCGGTAGAATTCGGGGTTCCCGAACGCGGCGAGCCGCCTGATGCGGTTCTGCGCCTTGTTCGACAAGCCCTCCTTGCTCACGTAGAGCATGTTCGCCTTGGTCACGCTCACGGTCTTCGGGAAGTTGGCCGATGCAGAATCGGGAACTCGCATGGAAACGGTCGTATGGACAATCCCCGCCGGCTCACTTGCTTTCCGACTGGGATGACTGTCGAAGGCGAGCTGACCCAACGGCCCGCCAAGATCCGAATCGACGATTCCTCGCACCTGTTGAAGTGATGCTTTCGAAACGGATGACAGGAATCTCCACTGATCTGGATAGGCTTCGAAATCGTCGTCCACGAACACAGAGTTCGACCGCCTTTGCGCCCGTCCCTGGAACGGCAATGCGACGAGGTTGCCGAAACCGCCCTGCACGATGGTCGATTGCGTCGGGAAAAATCGGTCGTACGACTCGAAGCTCATTCCCGCCGCCTGGGACATCGCATGCGTGACGAGCGTGCAACCAAGGTTCCGAGCGAGTTCGGCATCAATAGGCTCATCGAAGAACAACCAGACGTGAGAGCCGTTCCCAGAGCGGGACCGCTCGACGGCCGGGAAGAGGTCGAAGGCTCGACAGGCATCTCGATACAGCACCGTTTCCCCTTGCCAGCCTTCCTCGTCGAAATCGGCGATGAGCACCCAAGTCTTACAATCTGGCGTGAGTACGTAGAGCCCCATCACATCCCGCAGATCGTCGCGTTTTCCCTTGAAGTGCTCGACAATCGCTTGGTTGTTCACGGGAATGAGGTTGCGGTTCGGACAACCGGCGCATTTCATCCCAGGCCTCGCCTTCGTCCAGCGGGGACAGCACCTCGTCCTCTCGTTGGCGCATGCGGGTGAGTAGCCGATGCCTCCGTCTTTCTTGGCGAAACCATGCGCGTAAACGTCTTCGCGTCCTCTGAACAGCGACTTGAAGAGAGCTACCTTAGCTTTGCCAGAGCTTTCGGAAGTGACCAGCTGCCGTTGTGCCGCGTAGTTCGAGAACTCGTCGGCGCCCATGCGCCACTCCGCCTCCGAAACGTATCGGCGGTCACCATCGGCTCCTACGAAAACGCACGCCTTCTCGTTTGAGAACGCGTGGGGAACGGTTTCGATAAGTGCGGATTCCCTGCCATTGATGAGCGCGTACTTCGGCACCTTGCCAGCCATGTCGCAAATCTCCCTTGTCCGCCAGCTGAGGTCATTGCATATATTGTATCAAGCAGGGACGTTATCGACTTGGTGCCTTCAAGGAAGGTGTTCGACCAATCATCTCCATGCCGAGCAAGCATCGTCATGGCGAACTGCATTTCGGCGTGTTGAAGGACGGCGAGCTGTTCGCTGCGCGTATCGTCTTCGTCGCAGAGCCGTCGGACGAGGAGGTCCTGCGGTTCGTCGTTCGGAATGGGAGCCCCTTCGCTTCTGCGGGGATGCCGCGGTCGAAGCCCCCAAGGCGGCGAGGAACCCCAAGCGCCGCACCCGCTCCGTGTTCCTGCAAGCCAATATTCTTACCGTCCATACATTCATCTCCAGTTATCGTCTCTACCGGAAGCATCGAAATCCTCCGTATTCAAAAGCGAGACCAGGGTACAAGCCTGTCATAAAGCTCTCTTGACCCGCGTCGTATAATCAATCGCATGACTAAGCGCCAAGGAACAATCACTGCCCCTATCCATCTCAACATCCAACCGCATGAGATGGCTACCGCACGCTCAATTGCCGCTTATGGCATGGATGTAGAGTTCAGAGAGCGCATCAGGGGCAAAGGTGTCAAGACCCCGATTTCCTAGCCGACGGCGTGCTTTGGGAAGTGAAGGCTCCAACGTCTGACAATCTTCGCGTTGTTCAGAAGCGCTTGCGCCAAGCCATTCATCAATCGCGTGACATTATTTTCGATTCTCGGCGCATGAAACGGCTCACCAACAAGCAAATTCAAGATGAGGTTGTTAAGTGGGCTTGCGACCTGCACCACATAAGAAGACTGCTGTATATAAATCGTGTGGGGGAGGTTATCAAAATCAAGTAGACGTGCTACGATACGTTTCATTAAAGCGTTCGAGCGGTGAGTATTTCACTCAAGTCGGGCGCTTTCGTATTTTATCCGCTGGGTGGCAGAGCCTTCCGGTCAGGGTAGTGAAGCGTTATCGGTGCGCGTGTCCTATAAGCCCTCGGCTGCCATTGTGTGGGGCGCATACAGGGCGGGAGCGTAAAGCTTCAGGTCTTGAGCGTGGCGAGGGCTCTACCCAAGCTCCGACAAGCCCTAACAGTTGCTCTTAAGACGCGCCTTCGCGGTCGCCTCGTCCTCGCTGTACCACTTGTACCGGTACTCCCACGGCCCCATGAGGTCGCTCGCCACTTCGGTCATGTCTGGTCACCCGTATTATCGAAGTCGAAGTAGCTGATACCAAAGCCGCAGAGGTCCTCCAGCCTATGTAGGGAGGCAGAGTAGAATAAGCGTATGAACGATAAGACAGGCGAAATAATCATCAAGTCCGGCATAGATGTCTGGGAGCACGAGCGAAGGACAGCCCAGGCGTTGGCTAACGCCGGGTTTGTCGTCTCCTTCATCAAAAGGAGCGATGACGAATATGTCCGCACCCCGGATGTGGTCATCGACGGCGTCCTCTGGGAGATGAAGTCCCCCATAAGCAGCAGGCTGCCAAAGATACAGAAGACGCTGCGCCAGGCGATACACCAATCCCCGAATGTAATCTACGACAGCCAGAGGATAAAGAACCTGAACGACAACCAGATACAGAGGGAACTTGAGAAATGGGCCGTTCAGTTCAAGGCTATGAAGCGGCTCATCTTCGTTAACAAGAAGCGCGAGGTAATCGTTATCAAGTAGGGGTTATGCTATAGCATAACTTCGTGGTATCATAGAGCCATCAAAGCACTGGCACGGGGCGTATTGCTCCTACCGTCGGTGCTTTTGCTTTTCCCTGCTTTACGCCAAAGTCAGGGTTAATACTTAAAAAGTGTGTCTGAGGCGATTATTCACTGTCTGTATTCGATTGCGGTGTGAAGCTCGTTCCAACTGATCCCTGATCCGTATTCCTCGGGAGAGCCAAAGTCAGCAGCAAAATGTCAAAGAACAAATTCACTAAAGCCGGAAGGCAGAGGTGGAGATGTAGCTTATGCGGAGGCTATAGTGCTAGGAAAAACGATACCTCCGCAAGATGGCTTAAAGTGTATGTCGGATGGCTTTTGGGTAAACTCTCAACACCTTGACGCTAGATTACGATTCAACTTATCCGCATACTAGTTCAAAAAAGTTAGAAAAATGGTCAAAACTTCCGACTTTCCATGGTCATAGCGCCACATGGCTAACTTGAATTGTGGAGAACACTGGGCAAACAGGGTTCTTCAATTCCATTTTGATTCGTAATTGGCGTAATTTGGCATTATAGACTGTGGAAAGTTGGAAGTTTTGACCATTTTTCGCCTAAAAAGTGACGAAGGCAACACCACACGGTCTGGTTTGATCAGAGTTCCGCAATAGTACTCCTTGCCCCTTTGCGATGGATTGAGCCTTACACACTTTTCTGCCCATATACCGCGGAGTATGTGTTCGCGAGTGTTTGGACGGTTATTTAGATTGCAGAGTATAACGCGATAGGTTTGTGCGGGTAAAGCAGATAAAAACTCGAACCCGCCAACAATGACGGGTTCGAGAATCTTTCTATGGTGGAGCATATGGGGATCGAACCCACGACCTCGTGATTGCGAACCACGCGCTCTCCCAGCTGAGCTAATGCCCCGTATGTTGCGAATCATTTTCGCGACGCACTATTATAGCCTAACGACGCGCATTGTGCGTTAGTTTTTCCACTTGCTGAAATGCTTTTCGGCAATATCGAATGCTTCGTAAAGCAAAACACCCATAAGTGCCATAGCAATTATTCCGGCAAACATGCGCGTGTATTCCAAAAGCGACCACGAGTGCATAATAAAATACCCAAGCCCCGTATTGCCCGCCATCGATTCCGCTATGAACAAAATTGCTACCGCGGTGCCTGTGGTTATGCGAAGTGCGGTGAATAGGGCGGGCATAGTGGCGGGTACTACAAGATGCACAAACACTCGGCAGCGGTTTGCGCCAAGCGTTCGCATCGATTCAACAGCGCTAGTTGGTATGGCGTGCGCGGCATCGCGCATAGTTACCATCATTTGGAAGAATACCGCAATGGCTATAAGAATTACCTTTGCCTCGCCGCCTATTCCGAATAGAACAAACAATATAGGTAGTAACACTATTTTCGGAAGAGGGTACAGGATATACAACACCGGTCCTAAAACAGCATCGGCGCGTTTTGAGCGCCCAAGTGCAAGCCCTATGGGTGCACCTAGTAAAGTGCCTATAATCATAGCTAGCAGTATGCGCCAAAGGCTTAGCCAAAACTGCGGCATTATTGCGCCAAATTGCTCAACCAAAACAGGTACTGTGGCAATAGGGGTGGGCAGCGCGGGCGATTGCACAACTAAAGCTAAAAGCCACCAGATGGCTATAACTAATACAGTGCCCCAGATATATCCAAGTGTCTTGCTCAAATTGCTTACGCTGTGTCCGTCTGGCTTTACGCTGCTTTTACTTCTAGTACGCCGCTAGCATTGTCGTATGTCACCTTACCGCCGTATCCTTTTGCAACCATCCACTCCAACACGGGTTGCACCATGTCGGCGCTAGGATGTACAAGTTCGCCATTGTGTAGCGCCATCGGGTATGAACTTATAGGATATGTGTCGGCTATGGCGGAATTCAAGTTTGCTTTTTCCACTAGCAGCGCTCGGTATTGGTTAGGGTTAGCTGCCAAGGCGCTTACTCCTGCATCCCATATCTGTGCTACATCTAGCACTCCCTGAGCGCTAGCTTCACTCCATTTTGCTCGCGCCACCATAACCGATTGCGATATATTTTCACCCTGCGTATCGTCGGCTATTACTTTCATTCCGCTTGCTTCTCCAAGTGCCAGCATTGAAGCAGGAAGTGCCGCTGCAAGTAGCTGTCCGGAAGCTACTAGGCTATATCTGTCGGGCAAGCTGGCTACTTCTTGTACAGGAATACTGCCTACACCAGCTTCTTCGCATAATTTATCGAATACATATTCGGGAACCGTGTTAGATCCAACTCCTACGCCTTGTGAATAGCCAGATCCCTCCGAAGCTGCGTAGTCTGCAAGTTCCTGCAAATTGTTATACGGTGCGTCTGCCGCTGCCAGCACGCCAAAGCGCCCCTGATCGGCGGTTTCTCCAAGCGTTACCCATTCAAGAGTTGTATCTATGCCGCTTTCAGTTAACTTGGCGGCGCGCATTATGTCAGTCATCGCCATGTCTACATCGCCTGATGTAATGGCAGCAGACAAAGCCTGTGCGGAATCGAATGTAACCACTTCTACTCGCATGCCATTTTCTGCTGTGAAATTCTCTTGCTCGGCTACCCAAAGTGGCAATATATCTTCAGTTGGCATAGTTCCCACGCGAACTACTTGGGAATTTGCGTCAGTGCGCGTGGTTTCGCCGCTGTCTGCACTTGTGCCGCCTGCGCCTGAACTTGCACATCCGGTAAGCGCGCATAAGCCTGTTACTGCAGCTAATATAAGACATACAAGCGCTACGCTTGCACCTTTTAGCTTGCCCAAAATCATATAAGCTCCTTTAGGTATGCTATGTAGTTCTAAACCAGCATACGCTTGTATTACTTCGCATGCCGAAACGTTGTATCATTCAGGCATAAGATTTTATATGAAAGGAGCGCTAGTATGGCGAAATCCAAAGTCTATTTCACCAAAGATATCTCTCCGGAATCGGTAATTAGAGCCTATGATGCGCTGGGCGTACAGCTTCCCGGCAAAGTTGCTGTAAAAGTGCACTCCGGCGAAGAGGGCAACCAGAATTACTTACACCCAGAATTTATGCGCCCTATGGTTCAGGCTGTAGACGGCACCATAGTGGAATGCAACACCGCATATGACGGCGCGCGCGACACTACCGAAAAGCACGAAAAGCTTATGGCTGCGCATGGCTGGAGCAAATATTTTGACGTAGACATTATGGATTCAGAAGGCCCCGACGTAGTATTCCCCATAAAAAATGGGCGCGTGTTGAAGGAAAACTTGGTTGGCAAACACATAATGAATTACGAATCTATGTTGGTGCTTAGTCATTTTAAGGGGCACCCTATGGGTGGTTTTGGCGGAGCGCTTAAACAGCTGTCTATCGGGTGTGCGTCTAATGCTGGCAAGGTGAATATTCATACTGGTGGCGCATCGCTTTTGCAGGCTGAATTCTGGGATAAGCACGCCAAGCAGGACGATTTTCTGGAAGGTATGGCTGAGGCTGCCGAAACGGTAGTTTCTCATTTTGCGGGCAATTTGGCATATGTCAGCATAGCCGTTAACCTGTCGGTCGATTGCGATTGTTGCGCTAAGGCGGAAGACCCATGTATGGCAGATATTGGCATTTTTGCCTCGACAGATCCTGTAGCAATAGATCAGGCATGCATTGATGCGGTTCTGAATTCCACCGATCCGGGTCGCGATCATCTGCTTGAGCGTATAGATTCCAAGAATGGTCGCAAAATTATAGACGATGCGGCGCGTTTGGGATGCGGCAGTAAAGATTACGACCTTATAGAAATCGATTAGTCGCTTGCTGGTCTGTGCGCTAACTTAGGAAATTTAGATGGCTGACCAAAAATATATGCTGCTTGCCATTGAATTGGCAGCGCATGGTCGCGGTTGGGTTAATCCTAATCCGCAGGTTGGCTGTGTTATTGTGAAAGACAATCGCATAATAGGTCAAGGGTGGCACACAAAATTCGGAGCGCTTCATGCAGAACGTGAGGCGCTTCTTTCATGCAAGCGGGCAGGAGAGGACACGCTTGGCGCTACGGCGTATGTCACTTTGGAACCATGTTGCCATACTGGCAAGCAACCACCTTGTTGCGATGCGCTTATAGAAGCGGGCATATCGCGCGTAGTTGTGGGCTCGTCCGATCCAAATCCGCTTGTTGCAGGGCGCGGCATTGCAAGATTGCGCAGCGCTGGCATAAAGGTAGACGAAGGTGTACTGCGCAGCGAATGTGACGCTTTGAACATGCCGTTCTTTCATTTTGTAACCACTGGAAAGCCTCTTGTTATTGCTAAATTCGCCACTACGCTAGATGGCAAAATAGCCACGCGAACGGGCGAATCAAAGTGGATTACGGGAGTTGAGGCACGAGCGCGCGTACATACTGACCGCGCAAGATATGCTGCTGTCATGGTTGGTGTGAATACAGTTCTTGCCGATAATCCCATGCTGAATGCGCGCGGTGCGGGTAACAATGCGCACCAGCCGACAAGAGTTGTTTGCGACACGCGCCTGCGCACGCCAATAAACAGCAATATTGTTAGCAGTGCCAATAGTATTTCTACTGTCATAGCTACATGCAATGAAGATGCGCTTTTGCACGAACAATACAAGCAATTCGGTTGCACAATCTTAAATGTTTCGCAAAACCGAGAAGGCCACATCTGCTTAGACGATCTTTTGTGCAAGTTGGGCAAGATGAATCTTGATAGCGTCATCGTCGAAGGGGGTTCAACTTTAATGGGCGCCATGTTCGATGGTGGCTATGTAGATAGGGTACAGGCATACATTGCTCCAAAGATATTTGGCGGCTCTCTTGCGCCATCTCCTGTAGGCGGTACAGGTTGCATACTGCCCGCCGACGCTACCGAATTGAAAAACATTTCAGTTTCCAGCCTTGGATGCGATATTCTCATAGAAGGCGATGTGGTATCGAATCGGCAGCAGACCCAAAACTAGGAGGGCGCATGTTCACGGGAATAATAGAAGAAGTTGGGTCTGTGCGCAGCATAAAAACTGGCGCGCGAGGTGCCACAATATCTATCGCGGCACAAAGTGTGCTTTCCGGAACAGAAATTGGCGATAGTATTGCCGTAAATGGCGTGTGCCTAACTGTACGCAGTTTAGATGCTTCGGGTTTTGTAGCCGATGTTATGCCCGAGACTTGTGCGCGATCCACTTTAGGTACCCTCCGATGCGCCGATGCGGTTAATTTGGAACGCGCATTGCGGCTGGCGGACAGATTGGGCGGTCATATAGTTTCTGGGCATATTGATTCTACCGGGCAAATTAAGTCCATTACGCAAGATGACAATGCGGTGCGCATTCGCGTTGCCGCCAATGCGCAAACTCTGAAATATGTAGTTGAAAAAGGTTCCGTTGCGCTGGACGGAATAAGCCTAACAGTTGCATTAATCACAGATTCGTCGTTTGAGGTTTCTGTTATTCCGCACACATTTGGAAACACCACTCTGTCATCTAAGCGCGTAAACGACAAACTTAATATAGAGTGCGATATTATTGGCAAATACGTCGAAAAATTAATTGCGCCAAGCAAATGTCAAGCGGATCGCTCGGTGCAACATAGCAACGGTATAAGTAAGGAATTTTTAGCCGAGATGGGCTTTTAGCGAAAGGAAAGCAGCATGGCTGTATTTGAAGGGAAAGTCGTAGGTCAAGGTGTGCGCGTAGGTATTGTGGCATCGCGATTCAACGAGTTCATAACCGCAAAACTACTTAGTGGTGCGATGGATTCTCTTGTGCGACACGATGTGGCAGAATCCGACATAGATATAGCTTGGGTTCCGGGCGCTTTCGAAATTCCACTTATCGCAAAACGTATGGCGCACAGCGGTAATTACGATGCGGTAATTTGCTTAGGTGCGGTTATACGTGGTGCTACCAGCCATTACGATTATGTATGTGCCGAGGTCAGCAAGGGCATAGCTCATGTTTCTCTTGAATCGGATGTGCCGGTTATGTTTGGCATTTTAACTACAGACACAATAGAGCAAGCCATAGAGCGCGCCGGCAGCAAAGCGGGCAACAAGGGTAGCGAATGTGCGGAAGGCGCTATAGAGATGGTCAATCTTTTGCGTGCAATGGAATAATTTATTGCGCTACCTAAAACAAGCGGGACTGGCAACTTTTGTTTCCAGTCCCGCTATCTAGGTTTATCTCAGCGGTACCCCAAATTTTAATATAGGTTGTTTATTCGTTTGCAAATACGATACTGTCTAAGCCAGCCAAAGAAGCATCGCCCTTTACGGGCTCCCATACATTATCTTTAAGAGTGTATTCAATATCGGCATTCTCGGTAATTATTTCGCATTCATCAAATGCTTGCATTACCTTTTCTCCAAGCGCTGTAGTGGCTTCTTCTTCAGTCATTTCTGCAAATGCAGGGTCACTTGTAATGCCTGAAATAACGTCATTCATACGATTTTCAAAATCGGTGTAACTTTTCGAAGTTATGCTTACAGAAGCTGTGGCATTGTTGTCATTAACAACTATTTTATCAATGCTGTAATCAAATCCATCTAAAACAGCAGCTGCGAACTCTTGGGAATCTATGCCCATTTCGTCTAAACCTTCACTTTCGGCTACTGTTGCCAGTTCGGTCATTGCCGCCTCATCAGCATTTTTATACTTATCTAGCTGTTTTGTCAGGCTATCCCGGATAAGTTGTTCGCTGTTTTGCCCCGCACATCCGACCGTGCAGAGCACACCTGCAGCCAAAATACCTGCTGCGATAAGCGCTAGAACTTTCTTCATTTCTCTATCTCCTTTATTTATGAGGGTGTTGTTCCCACACAACCCATATACAGCTTATTCTACTTTTACGTAGATATTTACAATGTTGCGCTAAACACAAATTAACGGCGCGTTATTTACGCGGATAAATCGATGTTAGTTGTCTAATTTCGTTTATCGTCTGCTGTATTATTGTTGCATTCGCTCTATTAGAAAGGAATCGTATATATGAAAGCGATAATTCCTGCCGCGGGTCTTGGAACTCGATTTTTGCCAGCCACTAAAGCTGTTCCGAAAGAAATGTTGCTTGTGGCAGATAGACCTGCCATTCAGTATGTGGTCGAAGAAGGGCTAGCAAGTGCGGCAGATGAAGTAGTTATCGTGAATTCACGCGAAAAGCGTGCGATAGAAGAGCATTTCTCGCCCAATCCAGAATTGGTGGCGCTTCTGCGCGAGCGTGGCAAAAATGAATACGCCGATGTTGTTGAATATGTTGGCAATTTGAACGTAACTTATGTATATCAAGACGAGGCGCTAGGTCTTGGGCATGCCGTATTGTGCGCTGCTGATGCTTGTGCGGGTGAGCCTTTCTATGTACTTCTTGGTGATGTACTAGTGCCTAACAACAACATGCTTCCCGCCATGCAGGAAGTATCAGATGCTCATGGTGGGGCTAGTGTTATAGCTGTTATGCCTGTTCCCGATGAAGAAGTTAGTCGTTTCGGAGTTATAGCAGGTGCAGAAGTATCAGACGGGGTTTGGAAAATAGACGCGCTTGTTGAGAAGCCGGCGCTTGAAGATGCGCCTTCTAATCTGGCTGTATTCGGGCGCTACTTGCTTACTCCACGTGTGATGGAGCTTCTATCTGATGTAAAACCCGGCGTTGGTGGTGAAATTCAACTTACAGATGCGCTAGATGCGCTTTTGGCTGAAGAAGAAATGTATGCTTTAGTTATAGATCCGAAAGATGGTTTTGATACAGGCACCGTTTCGTCTTGGCTTGATACCAACAACGTGCTTTTTAATCGGAAGTAAAAGTGGTGCCCCCTAAATGGAGGCACCTGAGGAGGGGATGATGCGGTTACCCTCAACTCACGCTTTCAAGGGGTAAAGCGCCCAAGCAATTGAAGTAACCGTGCCTATGAGTATATGAAATTCATTTGAATTCCGTATGATGGGTTTCTGGACAGATTGTGGATTCCGTTTTTTGGCTATGTTTTAAAGCGCTATTGAAGGGATAAAACATTTGTACGAATTTGGTATAAATGATAACATCTAGCATATGGAAACAGCTAGTCTTTTTACAGAAATGGAAGATGCAAATCGTATGAGTGTCGCCCCGCTTGCGGTGCGTATGCGTCCGCGTGCGTTGGAAGATATTGTCGGTCAGCAAGATGCGGTTGGTGCGGGAAGCTGGCTGCGCAGCGCCATAGAAAACGATTCGCTTAGCTCTGTTGTATTGTTTGGACCGGCGGGTACTGGTAAAACTTCCATTGCGCATGTTATTGCTAATAGCACCCAAGCTACATTTGTGGAAGTTTCTGCTGTGGGTGGCACAGTTAGCGACTTGCGGCGTGAAATATCCGCAGCTCAAAAGCGTTTAAGCTCTAGGGGCATGCGCACAATACTTTTTGTCGATGAGGTACATCGTTTCAATCGCAGCCAGCAAGACGCTTTGCTGCATGCTGTAGAAGACCGTACTGTTGTATTGGTTGGCGCTACTACTGAAAACCCTTACTTCGAAGTGAATTCCGCACTTCTTTCTAGAAGCAGGGTGGTGGAATTGCACTCGCTTTCCGATGCTGATATATGCAGTCTTATAGATTTAGCGCTTACTGATGAGCGTGGACTTAATAGTGCGTTTGCAATAGACGATGCTGCCAAAGATGCCATAACGCTTCTTGCTGCAGGCGATGGGCGGACTGCGCTTAACACGCTAGAATTAGCCTCGCAGCTAGCTTTAAGCGCAAACAAAAATAAGGCTACACCTGCCCTTATAACCGAGCAAATGGTTCGCAGCGCAACACCGCATCGTGGGCTTCCCTACGATAAAAATAAAGATCAACACTACGACATAATATCTGCATTTATAAAGTCTATGCGCGGCAGCGATCCTGATGCTGCCCTGTATTGGTTGGCTCGCATGATAGAAGGCGGGGAAGACCCTAAATTTATAGCGCGCCGCATATTTATTTTAGCTGCGGAAGACATAGGTAACGCCGATCCTCAGGCGTTGCTTATAGCCGAGGCTGCATTTCGTTCTGCCGAGGTTATAGGGTATCCAGAATGTCAGTTAATACTGGCGCAGGCTGCTACATATATGGCTCTTGCGCCGAAGTCGAATGCAGCGTGCGGCATTTTTGATGCTTTGAGCGAAGTGCGCAAGGGTCCGCTGCGTAAAGTGCCTGATTATCTGCGCGACAGGCATCGTCCGGGTTCTGAAAACTACGGGAAGTATAAATATCCGCACAATTATCCCGGTGGCTGGGTTGATCAGCAATATTTGCCCGATGGTCTACAGCGAGGCGCTTTTTGGCATCCGGGAGATCGCGGCTGGGAGGCGTATCGCACAGAAGCCACACTGAGAGATCGCGATATTACCGAAGATTAACATTTTTCGTCATATTCTTTACAACATTTTAACTTGCTGTCGAATATGATATAAAAACCAGCTGCGCAGGCATAGAATGTAATAATGTAGTAAGCGCGTTTGATGTGTGAAGGAGGGCTGCGCAATGGATATATTGAATATGATACTACCGATAGTTTATATCGTTGTAGGTGTGGCGCTTATTTGGTTTGTTGTGGAACTGGCGCTGACCATTAGAAAGACTCGCAGCACTGTAGAAGATATGCAAAAACAAATCGAGCCAACGCTGGCGAATGTTGAGCAACTAACAAGTGATGCGAAACCTCTTGTAGAGCGCGTTTCTCTTACGGTCGATGCTGCAAATTTGGAGATTATGCGTGTAGATGAAATTCTCCAAGATGTTAGCAGCATAACTGGCACCGCATCGAAAACTGTCACCGCGGTAGACAATGTAACCAGTGCTCCACTCGATCTTGTTAGTTCATTTACGAACAAGGTTCGCGATAAATTCGCTCCAAAGCGCGCATCAGATATATCTAAAGAAATAGGGGAGGCTAAAGCCGATTCTTGCAATACAACTTCTGCGAATACCGATGCATCTGCTGATTCCAAAGAAGTTACTACAGAAAAGCCAGTAGTCAGCGGTTATGTTCCAATTGATTCTGAAGAAAAAGCCGAGGATATTTCGGTTGCAGATGTATCTGCGGATGGGGCATTAGATGAATCAGAATAACGACGGCGCATCTGGGCATATTGGACATATAGAAGAATTGAAAGCGACTGAGCTTCAATCAAAGAAGCTGCAGTCGCTTCCTAATTTTTCGGGTGACAGAGTGCGTAAATGGTTTATGGGCGTATGGACGGCTATAGGTGCCATAATTTTAGTCGGAGTTATCGTTTACCTTCTAAATGTATTGGCGCTGCCCGTCAGTATGCTTATTTGGACTTTGGTGTTCATTTTCTGTCTTAGAGGTCTAGTTAATGGATTCGGGCAAAAAATGAATAGAGCGCTTGCCACCACGCTTGCGTATGTAGTTATGTTCGTCCTTCTTGCAATAGTTGGAATTCTTATGTTCTCGCCGATGTTCGGTTTGAACAGTCAATTTGTGAATTTACTAGAAAGTGTTCCTGTATATATAGCAGACTTGACGCGTTGGCTAAGCGAAACATATTCGAAGTATTCGACATGGCTGGAAAACGATACTGTTAGAAATATGGTAGAGAGTGTAGGGACATCGGTTTCTAGCTGGGCATCTTCTATGGCATCTGGAGCCGCTAATACTGTAGTTGATATAGGTGCTTCAGTTGCAAACGCATTTATGGCTATAGGTTTTGCCATGGTAGTTGCATTCTGGATTCTTATGGAATTGCCAGATATTAAAAGAGAAGCTAAAAGGCTTATAAGCCCGAAGTTCTACGACGATGCAGAATTTCTACACATTACATTTACGCGCATAATTGGTGGCTATATAAAAGGAATGTTTTTGCAATGCTTGCTTATTGGCGTTGCTTGCGGATTTTTGTTTGCGGCGTTGGGCATTCCTAATGCGCCGGCTTTGGGTGTTATTACTGGCATAACTAATATCGTTCCTATTGTAGGTCCGTGGATCGGCGGAATTATCGCTGCTATTCCAGCCATATTTGTAAGTCCGCTAACCGCCGTTGTTGCAATAGTGGGTTTGGTTATTATTCAGTGGTTTGTCTACACGTTCGTTAGTCCCAGAATAATGTCTAGCTCAGTAGATGTGCATCCCGCTCTTACGCTTGTTGCAATGATGTTTGGATCTGCTATTGGTGGTGCCATGAGCGGGCTTCTTGGATCGCTTGTGGGAATGCTTTTGGCTATTCCCGCCGTTGCCGTAATAAAAGCTTGCTTTGTTTACTATTTTGAGAAACATACTGGTCGTCAAGCGGTTTCGGCAGATGGTGTATTTTTTAGGGGAACCCCGCATGAAGTAGATGGTGAAGCCCATCCTCTAAGCGATGCCACATCTGCGCGTCCCTACGACGAAAGCAAAGATAGCTTCAAGGCGAAGCTTAAAGGACTTATAAAGAAAAAAGATAAACAGAAATAGCTAGCCGTTACCGAAGTGGTATTTGGTGTGTTGTCATATATTCATACACTGGTAATATAATGCTTTCGTACATACTTCCGCGATGAAAGATAGCCGATGAAATATATGACAACTGCCCAGATACGTGAAGCGTATCTGAATTATTTTGAAGAAAAAGGCAACAAACGCATGCCCTCTTCTTCCTTGATACCAGACGATCCGTCATTGTTGCTTACCAGCGCCGGTATGGTTCAGTTCAAGCCATACTTTCTACAGCAAAAGCAGCTGGAAGAGCCGTATGTGGGAACCACTACTGTGCAAAAATGCGTTCGCACGAACGACATTGACATTATTGGCACTACAGGTCGCCATCTTAGCTTCTTTGAAATGCTTGGAAACTTCAGCTTTGGTAAGTATTTCAAACAGGAAATGTGCTCAATGGCACTAGACTTCAGCGTGAATGTCTTGGGTCTGCCAATAGAGAAGCTCTACTTTACTGTGTTTGAAGATGACGATGAAACTATTCAGATTTGGAAGAATTTAGGAGTGCCCGACAGCCATATTTCTCGTCTCGGCGAAGATGACAATTTTTGGCGTGCTGGTCCAACAGGGCCTTGTGGACCGTGTTCTGAACTTTACTTTGACCAAGGTCCAAGTTTTGGCTGCGGAAAGCCAGATTGCGCCCCCGGATGCGACTGCGATCGTTTCTTGGAATATTGGAATTGCGTGTTTACTCAATTCGACGGTCAAGAAGACGGCTCGTTTGTTGAGCTGCCGAAGAAAAACATTGATACCGGCATGGGGCTAGAGCGCATTGCTGCCATAATGCAAGGTGTTCAAAGCAACTATGAGACAGATGTGTTGCGCAGCTTGGTTGCTGTGGGTGAGCGTCTTGCAGGCGTTAAGTACGGCGAAGATCAAGCTACCGATTTGGCGCTGCGAATAATGGCGGACCACAGCCGCGCGGTTACATTTATGATTGCCGATGGCATACTTCCCAGTAACGAAGGTAGGGGCTATGTGCTTCGCCGCCTGCTGCGCCGTGCCATCATGAAGGCTCATTTGATAGGCATAGAAGGACCGTTCCTCAACGATTATGTCGATGAAATTGTGCGTCTCATGGGAGACGTTTACCCCGAAATAGTGGAAAATAGGGAACTTGAACGCAAACTTATCCTTGCAGAAGAAGAGCGCTTTGGTGCTACCTTAAACCACGGACAAGCTTATTTAGAGGATGCGTTGTCTAATTTGGAAGGAAATACACTTTCCGGCAAGACTGTCTTTGTGTTGCACGACACCTATGGTTTCCCTGTAGAAATAACTAGCGAAATAGCCGCTGAGCGCGGAATAGATATTGATATGGATGCCTTCGATGCCGAGATGGCAGCTCAGCGCGAGAGGGCTAGAAGCGCTGGTGCAAAAGATGCTGAGGCTGCTTGGTCTACATATGGCGGAATTTATGCCGATATCTTAAAGGAGCTAGGACCTACGAATTTTGTTGGCTACAACAATATTTGCTTCGATGCCAAAGTTGTAGCGCTTGTGTCCGATGGGCAGTTAGTTAACACTATTTCTGAGGGCACCAGCGGCGACGTTATTTTAGACAGTACGCCTTTCTATGCGGAAATGGGCGGCGAAGTGGGCGACACCGGCTATATTCAAGGCACTAATATGTGTGCGCGTGTGCTCGATACAACTGCGCCAGAAAAGGGTTTGGTCAGGCACAGCGTTAAAGTTGAAAGTGGCAGCATTTCTGTAGGAGATGCGGTAGAGGCAACAGTTGATGCAAAGCGTCGCGCATCTATTGAACGTAACCACACAGCTACTCATATTCTTCATTCAGCTCTGCGCAAGGTTTTGGGAGAGCATGTGCGGCAGGCTGGAAGCTATGTTGGACCAGACCGGCTGCGTTTCGATTTTACGCATTTTGAAGCGCTTAGTGCAAAGCAAGTGGCTGAAGTGGAACATGTAGCCAATATGGCTGTTATGGAGGCTGTGCCTACCAATATTTACGAAACAACGCTAGATGAGGCGCGCGCGAATGGTGTAACGGCGCTTTTTGGCGAAAAGTACGATTCCGATGTCCGTGTTGTGGAAGCGGGAGATTTTTCGCGTGAGCTATGCGGTGGTTGCCATGTTGGAAACACTGCCGAAATAGGCTTTATAAAAGTTACTGGCGAGACTAGCGTGGGTGCGAATACGCGGCGTATAGAAGCTGTTACCAGTTACGGCGCACTAGAGTACGTTAACAAGATAGAAGCGGAATTGCGTGAAGCAGCAGCCGAATTGAAAGTGCCAATGTTTGATGTTAGCGAACGTACCGCATCCAACCTAAAGAGCTTCAAAGAATTACAACAAGCTGCCAAGCGCGGTAAAGAGGCTGTATCTGACGATGGCATTACCGAACTGCTTGCAACGATTAAGCTATCTAGTGCGGGATACCCTGTTATTATTGCGAAGGCTCCGGCAATTGAGGCTGGTGGTCAGCGTCAACTTTGGGATGTTATGCGTGCACGTATGGACGAACCCGGCGCTATTGTTATTGCGGGCGAAAATGAGGGCAAGGTTATCTTGATGGCAGCTGGCACCGATGAGGCGGTTGCTCGGGGCTTCGACGCTTCCCAGATAATAAAGGCCATTGCGCCAGCCATAGGTGGCGGTGGCGGAGGTAAGCCTTCTATGGCGCAAGCTGGAGGAAAGAATCCTGCTGGCATAGAGGACGCGCTCAATATTGCGCGCGATATGATTTTGTAGCCAGTGTAAGAGCGCTAACACCAGATTTGGCTTGTTGCGCCTATCTAGTGTTAGCGCCTTGCAATAGTCTGCTATATTATTTCATATGAGAATAATGGCACTTGACATAGGCGAAAAGCGTATCGGAGTTGCTATTAGCGATCCTGCCGAAAATGTAGCTTCTCCCGTTTGCGTTGTCCCTTATCAGGAAGTAATAACAAATGGAAAGGCTTGGCGACGCATTCTGGAAGACTGGGAACCTGAGTTGTTGGTGTGCGGTCTTCCTCTTACGCTATCGGGTCAGCGTGGAGTGCAGGCAAAGCGCGTATGTGATGCTGCCGAACAAATAGCTAAGAATTGCGCATTGCCGCTGGAATTTACCGATGAGAGACTAAGCTCTGTCGAAGCAAAACGAAGTTTGCGGGATTTAGGGTATGATGAAGCCGCAATGCGCGGTAAAATCGACATGATAGCAGCTAGTCTGTTTTTGCAGTCTTGGCTGGATTCGCATAAAACGCAGCAAGAAAGGTAGCATATGCCCCTCCGCCAGAAGCAAGTACCTATTTCGTCAACAAATAGTCGTGCTGCTCGTAGTGCCCATGCACGTGCACGGCAAGAGTTTAAAACATACGATACCAGTGCTATACAGCCCAAAAAGTCAAAACTGCCATACGTATTTTTGGTAATTATTCTTGTGGTGGTGGCACTAGCGGTGGCGCTGGTAATATTTGGTTGTCAGCCAAAGCCCGAAGGCTCTCTGCCTGCCGATCAGCAAGCTATTATTACAGTTGAACCGGGTCAGTCGGCTACAGAAGTAGCTGACTCTTTAGTTGACGCTGGACTAATAGGTGATGCTGGGGCTTTCTTAAACCTGCTTAAAGAGCAAGACGCTGCGGCATCTCTAATTCCCGGCGATTATGTTTTTAATGGAAAAACTTCTATGGAAGACATAATTGAGGCTTTAGTGGTGGGACCAACTGCCACGGGGGACACTCTTACGGTTCCCGAGGGCTATACTCGCCAAGCTATAGCTCAGGCAGTACAGGAGGCTACGGGTGGTCGTATAACATACGAGTCGTTCTTGGAGGCTTCTCGTGTTGCCAGTTGGTATGTCGAAGAATTCCCATTTTTAGCCGATGCTGGCGATAATAATTTGGAAGGCTTCTTGTTCCCGAAGACCTACACGATAACAGCTACCGATGATGCCGAATCGCTTGTACGCACTATGCTGCGCCAATATGAAACCGACACAGCGGCAATCGATTGGACTTATCCAGAATCTCAGGGATTAAATCACTACGAAGCGCTTATATTGGCATCAATTGTTGAAAAGGAATCTGCTCCAGATAATCGTGCTACTGTGGCATCGGTTTTCTATAACCGCCTAGCGTCAGAGCGTCCGTATCTAGAATCTGATGCAACTACAGCCTATGAGGTCGGTCACGATCCGTCGGGCGAAGAAGTGCATGCAGATACGCCGTATAGCACCTATTCTAATCCCGGGTTGCCACCTACGCCTATTTGTAATCCGTCTTTAGAGGCGCTGCAGGCTATATGCAATCCTGAGCAAACCGACTATATGTATTTCTACTCTGACGAAAATGGTTACACTTTCAGCGTTAGTTATGAAGACCATCAAAAAACGTACAGCTGATTAGCATCTTAGAAGGTTTGCATTAATTGAATAATAACTTATACATACTAGGTCATCCGGTGGCGCATTCGAAATCGCCGGCTATGTATAACGCGCTTTATCAAAAGATGGGGCTTAATTGGGAATATGGCTTCATGGATATTCCTAACAGCGAAGATGCCAGCGCTTTTGTGAATTCACGTGAATTTTTATCGCTGAACATAACTACACCTTGGAAACCTTTGGCTTTTCGTTTTGCAGATATCTCGGCAGCTACAGCGAAGTTGGCGCAGGGGGCGAACTTAGTTGTCTGCAAAGATAAAAACCTATTAGCCTACAATGTTGACGGTCAGGGTTGTGTTTCGTATTTAGAGCGTGCGGGAGCTGCTTTTTTGGGGGCTAGTGTTGTTATTTGTGGTACCGGTCCAACGGCGCTTAGCATTATGCATGAATGCGCACAGGCTGGTTGTGCAAAAGTAATAATGCTTAGTCGCAGCAAAGACAAAGCACAAGATACAGTGAATCGTTATTTAGACGAATATCGCAATTTGCTGTCTACAGCTATAACCCTGCCGGGCGCCGGTGCACGCCGTGTGTCGTTTTCCGATGCATACAAGAATACCGAATTTATGTTTGGTTCGTACAGCACTTCCAAACAAGCTATTGCAGATGCTGACATAATAATAGATGCTACTCCGCTAGGTATGAAGCCCGACGATCCGTCTCCAATAGATACATCTTTGATAAATAAGCGCCAGTTGATATTTGATACTGTATATGGTCATGGTGTAAGTGAGTTGCTGCGTGCTGCCAAAGATGCAGGAGCAAAAGCTCTAAACGGTCAGGGAATGCTGGTGTCGCAAGCTGTGGCAACCGTTGGTATAGTATGCGACATAGAGGAAGTGCAAATTCCGTTCTCTAACAATGAGCTATTCGACATAATGGCTAAAGCTGCTAATTTCGATCTTTAAGTTCAGTGTAGAATACTATTTATATCTTCTAACGGTTTTCGAAAGCGGGCATAAATGCATTACGTTACAGCTGGGGAAAGCCATGGACCGGAACTTACCGCCATTGTTAGCGGCGTGCCGGCGGGCATACCCATAGATATAAAGAATATCAATTACGATTTGCGCCGCCGCCAATCTGGCTATGGTAGAGGCGCTCGTCAGCAGATTGAACAAGATAAAGCCATAGTAACCGCTGGTGTGCGTTTCGGCTGTACTACTGGGGCACCCATCAGCATTACTGTACAGAATCGCGACTGGGATAATTGGAATGCGCGCATGGCTCATTTTGGATCTGCGCCAGCCGATTTAAAGCGCGAAGTTACTCCCAGACCGGGTCATGCCGATTTAGTAGGTGTTCTTCGTACCAATTCTGACGATTGCAGAGATATTCTTGAGCGCTCTAGTGCTAGGGAAACTGCTGCGCGTGTGGCTGCTGCTGGTATAGCACGCGAATTTTTGGCTGAACTGGGGGTTGAGGTTTACAGCTACGTGGTTTCTATTGGAGATGCGCGTCTGCCTGAATCTGTAGAAAAGTCGCTTGACTTATCGCAAATGCAAATGGAAATAGAATTATCTGCTACACGTTGCCCCGATCCGGCTACGACAGAAGCCATGAAATCTACCATAGATGCTGCTAAATCCGCAGGCGAGAGCTTGGGCGGAGTCTTTCGCGTTGTGGCTACAGGCTTAATTCCGGGGCTTGGAACTTATGCGTCTGCATCCGAGCGGCTTACATCGAAGTTGGGCGCGGCTATATTTTCTATTCCTGCAATAAAAGGGGTGGAATTTGGTCTTGGCTTTCGCGCTGCCGAATTGCCCGGGTCGAAAGTGCACGACGGCATATTGCTTGACGGGAGCGATTTTACGCGCACAAGCAATAATGCAGGTGGGTTGGAAGGCGGCATGACCACCGGGCAACCTTTGGTAATCTCGGCAGCTATGAAACCTATACCTACACTAATGAATCCGCTTCAGACTGTGAACTTGGATACTCTTGAAGTTGATATGGCATCGCGCGAGAGAAGCGATGTGTGCGCTGTGCCCGCTGCTGCTGTAGTTGCGGAGGCAGAAACAGCATTTGTTTTGGCTGATGCATATATGCAGGCATTTGGAAGCACGTGCATGGCGGACATAAAGTCTAATATAGCCAGCTACAAGAGTCGTTTGAAGACAATGGGGCGCTAATTGTCTCGCGAATTTTGCAGACAGGTCATATTGGAGTTGTTATGAAGCGTTTCAATCTTTCAAAATACGTGTTTCTGATAGGCTTTATGGGCGCGGGTAAGACCACTATATCTAGGCGTTTGTCGCGTTTGTGCGGCTTAACATCTATCGATTTAGATTCGTATATAGAGCGCATGGCTGGAATGTCAATTAGTGAAATATTTGCGGACTCTGGTGAGCGAGTATTTCGCGAAACGGAAACACAGGCGTTGCGCGATATTGTGTCGCAAGACGAACCGATGATTGTTTCGTGCGGCGGCGGAGTAGTTACAACACCTATAAATATCGAAATAATGAAACAAGCAGGTGTTGTTGTTCATTTGTTGGTAGATGTTGATGAAGCAGCATCTCGTATAACCGATAAGTCTAGCCGTCCGCTATTTCAAGATTTAGATGCGGCTCGAACAAGATTTGCTCAGCGCCTTCCAATCTATGAAGCTGCAAGCGATTTTACGGTGGACACGTTTGATAAGAATACTAATGCAATAACGCACGATTTGCGCCGCTGCCTGCAACGTGCAGGCGTGCTTGTCGATGCGTCCGAATCAAGTAATTGCCGAAATAGTTAAGGATGAAAACATGCCAGCAACACGCATAGAGGTAAACATTGCGGACGAAAAGCCCTACGATGTGCGCATAGGGTCGCAAGTTCTAGACAATCTGGGAGATTGGTGCTGCAGAATTCCATCAATAACTCAAGCTCCGCAAGCGCTTGTTATAACCGATTCGAATGTAGAGCCTCTATATCTGGCGCGCGCGAAAGACTCGCTTGTGCGGGCAGGATACAAAACAAGCGATGTAGTTATAGGCGCAGGAGAAGCATCGAAGTGTATAGATGTAGCTTCCGAGATATGGGAAGCCATGGCTGGTCTTGGTCTTACGCGCGATTGCTTTGTGGTTGCGCTAGGAGGCGGAGTTGTGGGCGATTTGGCGGGGTTTGTTGCTTCCACCTTCATGCGTGGTATTAAAGTTGTTCAAGTACCTACTACTTTGCTTTCTATGGTCGATTCGTCTGTTGGGGGCAAAACAGGAATAAACCTTAGTGCAGGCAAGAATTTAGTGGGTACTTTTTGCCAGCCGTCATACGTATGCGCAAGCACAGATACTCTGCATACTCTTCCAGAGCGCGAATGGCGTTGCGGTTGTGCTGAGGTAGCAAAATCTGCCGCTATATGTTCAGACGATTTCTTTTTCTGGCTATTGGACCAAGCTGGTGCTATGGCAGCGCGTGATGAAGCGGTTGTGACAGAGGCTATTGCGCGTTGCGTCGTGTTTAAGGCCGATATTGTTGCGCAGGATAAAACTGAAAGCAAAGGCGTTCGTGAATGTTTGAACTACGGACATACATTAGCGCACGCAATAGAGAAAATGTCGGGTTACGGGGTGTATTCTCATGGTGCTGCTGTGGCGGAAGGTATGCGATTTGCTATGCAAATGGCAAGCGAGATGCTTGGCACAAGTAAAGAATTCGCCGATACGCAGGCACAACTTTTAGATGAATTGGGTCTTGTGCGCCTTGGGTGGAAGGCAAATCCTGAAGAAGTGCTAAATGTTATGAAGCGTGACAAGAAAGCGCGTGGGGGTCAGGTAAGGTTCGTGCTGCCGCTTGATGTAGGCAAGTGGAAGCTGATGGATGTTGACGATGCTGCAATAATTGACGCTTTAGATAAGTGGATGTGCGAATAGGGGCAAAAATGAAAAGATTGTTGCTATTGAACGGACCAAACTTAAATATGCTTGGGGTTCGTGAGCCAGAAATATATGGAACTGATACGCTCAAATCGATAGAGAATGAGTTTTGTGAATATGCTGAATCGCGCGGTGCGGTGGCAGAGTGCTTTCAATCTAATCATGAAGGGGCACTAATAGATAAGATACATTCTGCTTACGGAAAATTCGATGGCATAGTTTATAACCCGGGAGCGCATACTCACTATTCATATGCTTTACGCGATGCTGTTGCCAGCATAGATGTGCCGGTGGTTGAAGTGCATATATCCGACATCAACTCTAGGGAAGATTTTCGAAAAGTTTCAGTTATTGAACCTGAATGTATAGCTCAGATAAGTGGTCGCGGTCGTCAGGGCTATTTGGACGCAATAGATATTCTTCTGGAGGACAAGTGAAAAAGCGCATAAAGAAGCTTCAAAAAATTTGCCGCAAACAGCATCTGGATACCTTTTATGTTCGCGACACATCTAACATAGCTTGGTTAACGGGCTTTCAGGGGGTATTTGACGACGAGCGTGCTCATGCCGCATTTATTTCCACTTCAGACAAAAAGGCGCATCTGCATACCGATACTCGGTATTTGCTTGCTGCGAAAAAACAGCAAGCAAAAAGCGGTTTCAAGATAGATGCCAAGCGTATAAGTTTTTCAGAATGGGCAAATCGCCGTTGGAAGAAAGCTGGTGCAATAAAAAACAGTTACCTCGGTATTGAAGACTCTATAAGTTTAGAAGAATACAGAAAGATAGAGCGCACCATAGGTCATAAGTATTTGCGAGAAACGCACGATGTAATACTTGAATTACGTTCCGTAAAAGATAATAGCGAATTGGCATATATGCGCGAAGCGCAATCTATAACAGATGAAGCCTTTCAGCTGATTGCTGATCAGATGGCACCGGGCATGACAGAGATAGAAGTTGCGCGGCTTCTCGACGACATTATGTTTAAACTTGGAGCCGATGCTCTTGCATTTCCAACTATAGTTGCATGTGGTGAAAATGGTGCAAGTCCGCATGCGCAACCCGGCAATACAAAGATGGAAGCTGGTATGTGTGTTGTTATGGATTTCGGAGCCAAAAAGCACGGTTACTGTTCCGATATGACACGGACTGTATTTCTGGGGCAGCCCAGCGGAAAAATGTTGCGTGCGTGGGAGGTGCTACGCAGCGCCAATGAGCAAGTTGAATCTATGCTAAAAGCGGGTGTTACGGGCAAACAAGCCCATGAACTAGCTGAAGATATACTTGCCGCCGGCGGCTTTAAGGGATGCATGGGTCATGCGCTAGGGCACGGTGTCGGGCTCGACATTCACGAGTTGCCAGTTTTAAGTATAAGAAACAGTCGTCCGCTTTGCTCAGGCAATGTAGTAACGGTTGAGCCCGGCATTTATATACCGGGCGAATTCGGCATGCGCTTAGAAGATATGGGCGTTATAGGCACAGACGGTTTTGATGTACTTACAGCCACGCCGCATGAAATGGTAGTTTTGTAGCCTTCGCTTCATTTGTGCAGTTTTACGGATGAAGTTTAGTTGTGCTACCAACTTAATAATTCGTATCCGTCTTCAGTTATAACTATCTGCACTTCCCATTGCGCGGTTGGCTTGCCATCTGCTGTGCGCACTGTCCAGCCGTTCGGGTCAGACATATCTATTTTATGTTTACCCATATTTATCATTGGCTCTATTGTAAACATTAATCCCGGAACCAATATAGGACCAGTATTTGGACGTGTAACAAAACTAACAAATGGCTCTTCGTGAAATTCTAATCCAATACCATGTCCGCCGAATTCGCGCACAACACTATACCCGTGGTCTTTGGCAAACCGGTTGATTGCCGCGCCAATATCGCCTAAGTGCCCCCATGGTTTCACAGCTGCAAGACCTACATCTACAGCCTCTTTGGTAACGCGCACAAGCTCGGCTTTTTCGGGAGACACGTCTCCTATCATAAACATGCGTGAAGAGTCGCTGAAATATCCGTCCTTTATGGTAGAGCAGTCCACATTAACTATGCTGCCTTCTTGTAAAATTTCATCTTCGCTGGGTATGCCGTGACAAACAACTTCATCAACGCTTGTGCAAACGCTTTTTGGGAAGCCTTCGTAATCTAGCGGGGCGGGTATTGCGCCATGTTCAAATGTGTAATCGTGCACCCATTTATCTATTTGTTCAGTAGTAATTCCCGGCTCTATTTTCTCGCTAATATAGTCTAGTACACCCACGTTTACCTCTGCCGAGCGCTTTACCCCTTCTATGTCGGTTGGCATTTTGAGAAGCTTTCTAGGTGGTACTTCTTCACCCGCATTTGCTAGAGCTTGTAGTTTTTCATCAAAATCAGCATGGCATTTCTTGTATTTTTTACCACTTCCACACCAGCACTCGTCATTGCGACCTATATTGGGCATTCCGTCGTACATATCTCTCCAAATTCGCTAGATTTTCATTGCTATTATTCTACACCGCATTGTTGTGCAGGTTAAATTTTGAGATTACATGTGGTTGCCCATGTGGTTGCCGGCTCCTAAAAGCCATTTGCCGAATTGTGAAATTTGCGTATATTCTCTGCAATTTGATATCATATGAATGTTCTCAAAATGCACTTTAAACGATTAAGGAGAATACGATGCTGTATCAAGGCGATGCGCATCATTACCGCTCTATTATCAAGAAGAAGCAGCGGGCGCAGCGCATGCGTGGTTTGTTTTTAATAGCACTTTCTGTCGCGCTTATGTTCTATGCTATTCCTTGTTTTGCTGCTAGCGTGTTCGATTATGACGATCAGCTATTTTCTGGTACTGTTTTTTCTGACGCTATCAGCGATCATGCTAATACAACCGAATCTGCCACTACCGAGTTAGCCGTTTCTGGCGAGAGCGCCAATTTGGCTGCCAACAGTAATTTGATGAGTGAAACTGTGGGACCAGCTATGTTGGCTAACGACACAGCAGTTGATTCCGCTAAAAAGCGCGCAGAGGCTATGAAGGTGGTTACATCCACGCAAAGCACTATGGTAACGGCAAAAGCTGCTCCACAGCAGACAGTTGAAAAACCAACGATAAATGTCTTTCCAGCAATTGTGGCATTTGTGTTGTCAATGGTTTGTGCTATTCTCGGTATACGCATGATTACACACAGCAGACAAATGCTAGGAAGGCGTATAACAGCTGAGTACTGCAGCGCTTTACGTGCTTGCTAGGCTGCTAAGCGTTTGGGTAGGGGAAAAGAATGAGTGACGCTACGAACGACTCTATATCTATTGACGATCTATTTGAGGCGCTAGGTGCCTCCTCTACGCCAAATAAAAGTAAGGAAAATTCTTCGAAAAAATCCAAAGGGTCTAAGGGTGGTGCATCTAAAAAGTCTAAGGCATCGCCTGCCGATTCTGCTTCAATAACTACGCCGTTAAAGACATCTGCGGAATCAAAGAAATCTTCCGATCAAGCAGCTGCTGACATTGCAGCAGATGCTGATGTTATGGACGTTATGGCTGCGTTAGGAATTGTTCCATCAAGTACGGTGCGTGCGTCTGCTGCCAAGAGCAAAGAACACGCTAAACGCAATTCAGAGCGCGAAGAGCAAATCAGAGAGCAGCAGATTCGCTCTCAGCAATGGCGGCGCGAATTAGAAGAACAGCAGAAACGTCGTCGCATGCAAGCCGAGGCGCAAAAGCAGGCTGAAAATTCAGATGCAGAAGAAGGCATTTCGCAGTCAAAAGCTGCGCAGGTGGTGCGCGGCTTTGCTGAAGATCAGACACGCATTGCCGAGCCATCATTTTTGAATAAGCGTGAAACTGCGGATACAGTTCCGTATTCCGCTGCTTCGATAGGTCAGGCATCTGCGGCATCCGAGCGTATGTCCGAGCAAATTCCGGCTACTTCTAAAGTTCCGACCGAGCAGTTGCCCGCAAAAGATACTAAGGTTGTTGCGGATAGTTCCGCACCTTCGCCTGAATCTGCTACGCCGGTTTCTCGAAGCGATGCTCAGCCTACTGCTGAAATACAGGTGCCTAGTACCGCGCCAGCGCAGGCAGCTATAGAACCTTCCGAGCAAGCTACTATTCCGATTTCTGATAGTCAACATAGCGAGGTCGCTGCATCTACCGCTGCGTCTACTGGTGTTATACAGCCAATTTCTGAATCTGAAGCTATATCGGCTACCGAGATGCCCAAAACGCCTGCCGTAGAAAGCACGCGCAATCTAAACCGAGTAACGGGCACCATAAAGCCGCTAGATGTTGCGCCTGAGCAAGCGCCAACACAAACGCCATCTACTGATAATGTTGCACCTTCGCCCGTTCAACCGCTGCCTGAAACTCCGCAATCTACAAATGCTCAACTTGAAAGAAGTATAGTATCGTCCGACCCGCGTCCTTCAGCTCAGCCTAAGAAGATTACTGTTGCGCCTGAAAAGGAAAAGCATGGCGTTAATAAGGGCAATGTCGTGGGCGTCCTTCTTTTAGTAGTTGCTTTAATATGCGCTATTCTTACAGTTATGCTTCTTACGGGCACTATAGATGCGGCTACTTTCTCGAATATGGCTTCAAATGCCGACAAGTCGCAAGAAGAAGTCAGTTCTGCTGCTGCGGCATCTAGTAGCAGCGCGGAAAGTGAAACTACTGAAAGCTATGCTGTTTATCAATATGCGGTTCGCGGAGCCGATGGGAGCACGCATCGAGCTACAGAGACAGCTACATTTAATGCAGAGGGTCGGTTGCAAAAAAGCGATATTGTTATAGATGCTACCGATGAAACGCAGGCGCAAGGTCTTCTCGATCAGCTTAAGGCTGATTTTGCGGATTCAGTAGTAGATTCCGGCATTCGAAATGGGGAAGTATATCTGTCCATAAATATAAAAAGAGACGATTTAGATGTAGATGCCTATACTGAACTACTTTCATCAAATATGGCAGAATTTCGAGTAGTAGAAACTGGGGCTAGCGCTAAGGCTTAATACGTCAGGCTAAGGCTCACTCAATGCGTTTTGCTAAAGTTAAGGCATGGAGGCAGAAAGGTGTGTAAGGCTCAGTCGATTGCATATGGATAGGGCGCGCTGTGATGGAACTCTGATCAAACCAGACCGTGTGTTGTATTCGTCACTTTTTAGGTGAAAAATGGTCAAAACTTCCAACTTTCCACAGTCTATAATGCCAAATTGCGCCAATTACTAATCAAAATTGAATTGAAGAACCCTGTTTGCCCAGTGTTCTCCACAATTCAAGTTAGCTATGTGGCGCTATGACCATGGAAAGCCGGAAGTTTTGACCATTTTTCTAACTTTTTTGAACTAGTATGCGGATGAGTTGAATCGTAATCTAGCGTCAGCTTTGAGAGAGCTTACCCAAAAGCCATTCAACAAACACTTTAAGACATCTTGCAGAGGTATCGTTTCTCCTAACACTAGAGCCTCCGCATAAGCTACATCTCCACCTCTGCCTTCCGGCTTTAGTGAATTTGTTCTTTGACATTTTGCTGCCGCAAATGCTGCATTTTGAGATAGACACCGCTCACCCCTGTCCATAACTGACTTTTTCTTGGAAAAAGTCAGTTATGGACAGACATATCAAGTGAGAATTAGGCGCACTTTTGCCTATATGAAAGTCGAGTGGCATCGACTTCAGAGGCATCTATTTGGTATCTGAACAGGGAAAACAGCATGAATTCTTACACACTTTTCTGCCTATATGCCAAAGTTAATAATATAGCTATGAATAAAAAAAGACCCGCTTTTCAGCGGGTCTTTTAGCCATCGTTGATAAACCTAGATGGATGCTCCGCCAGAGGCAGCCAATTTCTCAACAGTGCTTACAAATGTGTTGTAAAGATCGGGTGAAATAAGAACGGTAGAAACCTGACCATCAGTGATCATAACTTTTACCTTTTGATCCTTCACAACATCAATCAACTGCGACTCAGACATGCTGCTGATATCGTCTTTGGTGATCATCCAGTCGTTCAGGCTCTGCAAGCGCGGCAGATTCAAGCCCTCATTCATGAAAAAGCTCCTTTTCAACTTAATTAAACCTTAACCGGCTTGTTAGCTAGCCAGCAACTCCTATGATTATATACATTTATTTGCGTAAGAAAAGACTTGGTCGGCAAAAAAGAATAACTGTTAACATGGAAAACACTTATCTACCGTAGAAGGAGAGTCCTTAGAATATGCAAGAACAAGGCCAGCTTTTTCGCGAAGATGAAATAGCGCTATCTGCAAAAGAACGCATAGAGGCGCTTAGGCGAGAAATTGAGCATCATTTTTATCAGTATTACGCTCTTGATGCACCAGAGATATCTGATGCTGCGTTCGATTCGCTTATGCGTCAACTCAAAGAACTAGAGCAGCAGCACCCCGAACTTGTAGACCCTACAAGTCCAACTCAGCGTATAGGCGGCTATGTTGGTGAACAATTTATGCCTGTTACGCACGAGAAGCGCATGTATTCGCTAGATAATGCGATGGACTTAGATGAGCTTGACGGGTGGATTTCAAATGTTCAAGAAGAATTAGGTCATTTCCCCGAGCTGTGTTTGGAATTGAAAATAGATGGTTCCTCTATCGCTTTGACATATGATGCAGGTGCGCTTATACGTGCGGCTACTCGTGGTGATGGAACGGTTGGCGAGGATGTTACTGCAAACATGCGCACGGTAGCGGATGTGCCGTTGCGCTTGCGCGAAGAAAGCTTGCAAGGTATTTCTTCGCCGGAGAATTCTATAGAATTGCGCGGTGAAGTATATATGCCTAAGAAAAGCTTTGATGCGCTAAATGCTGCAGCAGATCGCGAGGGCAAGCAGCAATTTGCAAATCCCAGAAACGCTGCGGCTGGTTCGCTTCGACAAAAAGATCCGCATGTAACGGCTAGCAGAAATCTTTCTACTTATATGTATGCGGTAGCCGATGAAAGCTCGCTGAATGTCAGTGGACAGTGGGAGCTATTACAGTGGTTAAAAAGTGCCGGTTTCCATGTAAATCCTGATGTGTCGTTGGTGAAATCTCTTAAAGAGGTACATAAATTTTGCGAGGAATCGCTTGAAAAGCGCGAGACTCTTCCATATGAAATAGACGGCGTTGTGGTTAAGGTAAATTCCTTTGCGCAACAGGCGGAATTGGGTTTTACATCTAGGGCGCCAAAATGGGCTATTGCTTTCAAGTTTCCGCCAGAGGAAAAAACTACCATTTTGCGGGATATCACTGTACAAGTTGGGCGCACAGGGGCGCTAACTCCTGTGGCTGAATTGGATCCGGTTGTTGTGGCGGGAAGTACGGTGTCTCGGGCTACGCTACATAATGCCGATGAAGTACATCGCAAAGATGTGAGAATAGGCGATACTGTAATAGTGCGCAAGGCAGGCGACGTTATTCCCGAAGTTTTAGGACCAGTGCTTTCGCTTCGCCCTGAAGGTGCAAGTGTTTGGCAGCCTCCGAAAACATGTCCAAGTTGTGGAAGTCCAGTTGTTACCGAGCGCGATGAAGTGGCTCTGCGCTGCGTATCCATAGACTGTCCGGCTCAGGCTTTAGAGCGTTTGCACCATTGGGCTAGTCGTCAAGCTATGGATATAGATGGGGCTGGCACTGAAATAATCAAGCGCTTGGTCGAAATAGGTCGTTTAAATGACGTGGCTGACTATTATTCACTTAGTGAAGATGAGCTGGCTTTGGTAGAAACTAGCCGTGCCAATTCAGAAGGTTTTCATATACGGCTAGGGCATACGGTGGCTGCAAAGTTGGTGGCTGCCATAGAGGCGTCAAAGTTGCGCTCTTTCGGACGAGTGGTTAATGGTTTAGGGATTAGACACGTGGGAAAAAATACAGCGGAACTTTTGGTTCAGGAATTTCCTTCTATAGAAGCAATTATGAATGCGTCCATTGAACAGCTAAGTCGCGTGAGTGGTATAGGCGATAAAGTTGCAGAAAGCATATATACGTTCATGCATACCCCAGACAATGTTTCTGTCATAGAACGCTTGCGTGCCTCAGGTGTTACGATGGCTCTTGATAGGCAAGAATTTGCTGAAGAGGTAGAGCAGACACTGGTGGGATTAACCTTTGTTCTTACGGGTAGCTTGTCTAGTTCGGGTATGACACGCGAAGAAGCGGGTGATAAGTTGCGTGCTATGGGCGCAAAAGTATCTAATAGTGTGTCGAAAAAAACTAGCTATGTAATAGCGGGTGATTCGGCTGGTTCTAAATACGATAAAGCTATTAAGCTTGGAATTCCTGTGCTTGATGAATCGCAGTTTTTGAAGTTGCTTGATACCGGAGAACTGCCGGAAGCTAATTCGCAGAACCGATAGTAGCGGTTAATCAATGTGTTCTTTTTGCTATAAAATGGCACAATTGCGAAATACATGGCAAAATATACGTTATGGCTTATAGGAAAGGCAATCCGCGGCACCAGCACGGTTCCGCCACCGAGTACGGTCACGATAAAGCTGCATCAAATACGGGTGCGGCTAGTTCGTCTGTGAGTCAATTCGCGCCATTTTCCCTTAGTAAAGACATATTGAACGAACCTCCTGTAAGTTCGAGCACTTCTAGTAGATCGTCTGGTTCTAGTAATCCGCGACACAGAACTAGACCATCTGCTGCAAATCATAAGAGAGCTACAGCACGCAGCGCTTCTTTGGGGGACAACTCTGAGCGAGATACACGTACAACAGCTGATCGTTTTAGCCAATCTAGCAGGCACGACTCCGAAGCATTAGCCGCTGTACGGAAAAAACGTAAGCGCAAAAAAATCCTTATAGGTGTGCTAAGTGCAGTTTTAATATTAATTTTGGGCACAGGTGCTGCTGCGTTTGCCTATATTTCGAATATCAATAGGAATTTGCAGGACGGTGTTGATGACGATCTTTTGGCAATGCTTTCTACTGTAGATAAGCCAGAAGATCCGTTTTACGCATTGCTTTTGGGTATAGATGGATCGATTGAGCGCGAAAAAGACATGGGCACCAATTTCCGAAGTGATTCTATGATGCTTGCGCGTATAGATCCGAAAAAAGCGCAGATAACACTTGTTTCTATTCCGCGCGACTTAAAGATTGACAATTTGGACGGTCATGGTCCGCAAAAGATTAATGCGGCTCATGCTTTTGGCGGTCCGGCGCTTTCTGTAAAAACTGTGTCTGAACTAGCTGGGGTACCTATTGCGCATTACGCCGAAATAAACTTCGACGGCTTCAAAGAGGCTGTAGATGTTTTGGGTGGCGTTGAAGTTGATGTGCCTATAGAAATTGACGATCCGCAGGCTGGCGGTCATTTAGATGCTGGCGTGCAAACACTTAATGGCGATCAAGCGCTTATACTGTGTCGCAGCAGGCATTCCTACGATAATTATGGTTCGGGCGACGATTATAGAGCGGCAAACCAGCGTATGGTGCTGTCGGCGATTGCGCAAAAGCTGCTGGCATCAGATCCTGTAACTATGGCAAATACAATTTCAGCTATGTCGGAATATGTACTAACAGATATGGACGTAGCATCTATTATTGCCGTGGCACAAAGTATGTCTGGTATGACAGCGGATAGTATTTATTCAGCTAAAGCACCTGCCACATCCGAGTATGTCAACAATGTATGGTGGGATATTTTGGATGAAGATGCATGGGAAGAAATGATGGCGCGTGTAGATGCTGGTCTTCCTCCGGTTGAAGAAGAGGTTATCGACCCGCTTACCGGTACAATTTTATCTACTGCGGGAGGAAGCGCATATGCCGATTCGTTGAATTCGGTGCATGCGGCTAATCGCTCTGAAGAGATTGGTCTTAGAAACGGCAACGGTATAGATGGTACATGTACCAAGGCGCAAGAAATTTTAGAGAAGATGGGTTATCGAAAGATTAATTCTCGCAATGCCGATTCGTTTGATTACGAAAAAACTGTGATCGTTTACAAAGGCACTTCTGACAAGCAAGATGCCGAACTTATAGCGCAGCAACTAGGGGTGGATGCCCCAATACCCGACAACGATGTTTACTTATTTGATGAAGATATTCTTGTGGTTTTAGGAAAAGATTTTTCTTAGCTAAATAAGCTTAATTCCGTTCTGGATTTATGTTACGTAACAAGTAGCGATTCAATATATCTCAAATATGAATATATTTGTGTTGACAATAATACGTTTGAAAGCTAACATCACTTATATCTAAATTCGAGAATAATATTCTCGTATTTAGATATAGGCAGATAAGACTATATAAAGTGTCGGCAAGCAGATCGAAGATAATCTGGAGGGGAAATGAAGGGTAAATTTACAAAAATTGTAGCGGCAGCAGCATCGTGTGCATTGGTGGCTGCTGTAGGTTTAAGTGGATGTGCTGGTGGCGCTAGCTCTAGTTCTAGCAGCGCAAGCAGCAGTGCTGCGTCCGAGAGTTCTGTAGAGCTGCAAGTATTTGCTGCAAATTCACTTGAAAAGGCTATGAATGAAGTCCAATCGCTGTATACAGAGCAGACAGGTGTACAGTTTGCTGACACTCAGTATGAGGCTTCTGGTACGCTGAATGAAATGCTTGCCGGTGGCGCATATGCCGATGCTCTAATTACCGCTTCTAAAGCTACTATGGATACAGCAGAAAGCTCTGGCTATATTGATCCTGCAAGCCGTTTTAACATGTTTACGAACGACCTTGTTATTGTGGCTGGCTTGAATTCCGATATAGAGACAGCAACTTTGGAAGATATTGCTTCAGGCAACTATACACTTGCTGTAGGAGATGCAAATGTTCCTGCGGGCAATTATGCTAAGCAGTCGCTAACTACCACTAATCCACAGTGTTGGATATCTGCTGATGGCACAGTAGGTGCCGATTGCTCCGGCAAAGAAGGCACATTTGATGGCACGCCTTTAGAGGGTAAAGTAACAGAGGGTTCTTCTGTGGGTAATGTTTGCCAATATGCTAACTCGGGCGATGTTGACTTAGCTATGGTTTATAGCTCCGATGTATTCCGCTTTGGTAATGTGAAAAATGTGGGTGTAACTCCTGCAGATAGTCACAAGAATATTGTTTATCCTGCTGCTGTGTGCGCCAATTCTGAATACGCTGACGAAACGAAGGCATTTTTGGATTGGGCTTTCACAAGCGAGGACGCTATAAAAATCTGGCAAGAGTGGGGCTTTGAAATAGCCGCAAAATAGCTATAAAGTAGAATCGTATCATGGTAAGAAAATTTATAGTAGCGCTGCTTATGGCAGCGCTACTGTCGTGTGATATAGCTTTTGCTGACGAAACCACAACTGATGCTGTTTCTGTTTCCGCCGATAAAGATGCAGCGTATATAAATGGTTCGTCATTCGCTATTGGCGATTTTTCGCGCGCTCAGAAAGGCGCTGTGCGAGAAGCGCCCGGCATTGGTGAGGTGTATAGCTACTATCAGGGCTCTAGCGACGATATGGTTATAGTTGTGGCTATGGAAGACGCTGTGTTGGCTTATATTCCCGAATCTGTACACGCACTATGCGATATTGAAGACAAAACTTCTACAGAACAGTTGAAGCAATACTTCTGCGCTTTGGATGCTTCTGCTGTAAATGGTGGTGTAGTTTTAAGTCCTAATTCTGATTGGCAATTTACTAGCGAAAATGATCTCGAATTTAATGGGCTTAGAATCTTGTTCGGTGTGGAAATTGGCGAAGGCAAGCGTTATGTTTGCATAGCCAATCCAGAAAGCGCGCAACTTCCAACCCATGTAGATTTTGGTTGCGTAAAAACACCTAGTGCTGTAAATATTGTGCCAGAGGCCACTGGCTTTGAAGCGTTTACGCAATTCCTTGCAGGAATAGATATGTCGCCTTTGTGGGTTACGCTGCGCACCACCGGTGTGGCTATCGTTTTCATATTTGTATTGGGGCTTGCAGCGGCGTACTTTACCATGCGCATACCGAAACGTGCTCAAGATATTTTTGACACCATTTTCACCATACCAATGGTTTTGCCGCCTACGGTATGCGGTTTCATTTTGCTATGGTGTTTGGGGCGCAATACCGCACTTGGTCAATGGTTTATAGACATAGGTTTCCCGCTAATATTTAGCTGGCCGGCTACAGTTATAGCCGCCACTGTGGTAGCTTTTCCTCTAATGTATAGAAGCAGTCGCGGTGCGTTTGAAAATTTAGATGCCAACATGCTAGACGCTGCGCGTACATTGGGCTGGTCAAATTTACGCATATTTTTCCGCTTAATGATTCCGCTATCTTGGAGCTCTATTGCTGCCGCTACGGTGCTTGCATTTGCTCGCGCTTTGGGTGAATTTGGCGCTACGCTGTTCTTGGCAGGAAATTACGTTGGTATAACTCGAACTATTCCAATTGCCATCTACTTTGAGTGGATGGGAGGAAATGTGGAAGTGGCTTGGTTCTGGACCGCTGTAATATTAGTATTCAGTTTCCTTGTAATACTTATTATTAACTTATTGGGACACCGCACTACTCGTTATCGTAGGCGCAGTTCCAGCGACGATTCTTCGAAGAGCAGCAGCGCATTAACTGATAAGTCGCACATATCGCATAACGATATCGCACAGGAGAGTGGCAGTAAATGAGTCTTGAAGTGCGTATAAAAAAGCAATTCCGCGATTTTACGTTGGATGTAGATTTTCAGGCTGGAAACGAAACGCTTGGTTTTTTGGGGGCTAGTGGCTGCGGAAAATCGCTTACAATGCGCTGCATTGCTGGTATCGAATCGCCAGATGAAGGGCGCATAGTTGTAAACGATAAGGTGTTTTTTGATTCGCAGCACCATATTAACTTGAAGCCGCAAGAACGCAAGACTGCACTACTATTTCAAAATTACATGCTGTTCCCCAATTTAACGGTTGAGCAGAATGTGGCAGCTGGCATTGGAAAAGAGACACCGAAAGACGAAAGCGCACGTATTGTGGCGCGCGAACTTTCACGGTTTGGGCTTTCGGGTTTCGAGAAGCGCTATCCCGCGCAGCTCTCAGGTGGTCAGCAGCAGCGTGTAGCGCTAGCGCGCATGTTGGCGGCAAAACCTGGCATTTTAATGCTAGACGAGCCATTCAGTGCGCTAGATGCGCACCTGAAAGGCGTGTTAGAGCAAAATCTCGTAGATTTATTCAATGCCTATGAGGGCACTATTCTGTACGTTAGTCACGACATAGATGAAGCTATACGATTTTGCGATCGTATAGCTGTTGTTGAGGCGGGCCGAATTCAAGAGCTAGATACGCCTGACGATTTGGTTAACAATCCTAAGTCGGAAGCGGCATTGAAGCTTTCGGGATGCAAAAACGCTCCGCGGGCAGAGTATTGCAGCGACTATAGCGTTTGGGTTCCCAAATGGGGTATTACGGTAGAAACGCAACGAATAGTTCCGCGCGATGTTAAATATATCGGCATTCGCGCGTTTTATGTAGAGAGCGCAGACGGTCCGGGTGAAAATAATTACCGTGTTCGAGTAGACCGTATTAGCGATTCGCGTTTCGATCGTTCAGTATTGCTGGGATTTATCGATCGCGATGAGCGGGCGCAGCAAGTAGTTATGCGCCAAGATGATGAGATGCGATATTTGCATCAGCATCTATTTTGGCGTGTAAATAAATTGGCGTTAGACGGTGGTAATCTTCCAGAAATCGGAGATGAACTATGGATTCACTTACCTAAGGATAAGATATACTTGGTTGCAAGATAATTCATAGTTATTAGGGATTTGATTTGAAAGATAGTCACGGACGCGTAATAGATTATTTACGTATTTCGCTTACTGATAGGTGCAATTTTCGTTGCATTTATTGCATGCCGGAAGATGGTGTATGTCAACTTAGTCACGAAGATATACTTTCATTAGAAGAAATTGAACGTCTTATACGTGTGGCGGCATCGCTGGGTATAAAAAGCGTGCGTCTAACTGGGGGCGAGCCTTTGGTAAGAAAGGGCGTAACTAGCCTTGTTGAAGCTGTCACCAGCATTCACGGTATTCAGAATGTGTCGATGACTACAAATGGTGTACTGCTGCCCCAGATGGCTGACGATTTAAAACGTGCTGGTTTAAGCCGCGTGAACATATCGCTTGATACTTTAGATGCCGAAAAATTTCATCTTGTTACACGTGTTGGGAAGTTAGAAGATACGCTTGCTGGCATAGATGCAGCTTTAGAAGTTGGCTTCAACCCCGTAAAAGTGAATGCTGTTACCGTGCGCAGCTTAGATCAAGATTTTCTAGAGTTTGCAAAACTTTCAGTGGATAGACCTTTACATGTGCGCTTTATCGAGTTTATGCCAATTGGTGATAGCGAGAGCACGGGTATTAATGGCGTGGGTTGGGGAAAGCAAGATGTTATTCCCAGTGATGAACTTTTGCAAATAATTAATGAACGTGCAGCTAGGGCAGGTATGCCTGCGCTTAAACCTGCGGATGACAAACCGGTAGGTTGGGGACCTGCGAAGTATTATGAGTTCCCGGGAGCAAAAGGAACAGTTGGTTTTATATCCCCGCTGTCGAGACACTTTTGCGCAGAATGCAATAGGTTGCGCATAACTGCTGACGGAAAAGTTCGACCTTGTCTTTTTAGCGACAATGAATTTGATATACGCGAAGCGCTGCGCAATGGCAGCGACGATGATGTGCGCGATATATTGTTGATGGCACTAGGCGCAAAGCCAGATGAACATCATGACAAGGTTGGTACTGAGCGCAGCATGTCTGCAATAGGGGGGTAGAATGACCGATCAGCTTACGCATATAGATGAAAAAGGCGATGTGCGAATGGTGGATGTTTCCGCTAAGCCCGATACAGAAAGGGTGGCTGTGGCGGAAGGGTTCATTTCTATGCATCAGGAGACGCTCGATTTAATAACTACTGGGCAAGCCGCGAAGGGCGATGTTTTGGCATGCGCGCGTGTGGGCGGTGTTATGGCAGCCAAACGAACTAGCGATTTGATTCCGATGTGTCATCCTTTAAACATTACAAAAGCAAAGGTGGAATGCGAGCCGGTGTGCGCTGGGCAACGAGAAGATGGACGTGTAGGTATTCACGTTACAACTACTTGTGGGGTTACTGGTAAAACTGGTATAGAAATGGAAGCGTTAACTGCGGCAAGTATCGCTTGTCTTACAATTTATGATATGTGTAAGGCGGTAGACCGAGGTATGGAGATAATGGACGTGCGCCTTCTTCGTAAAGATGGCGGCAAAACCGGACTTTGGACACGCGAATCTTAAAGATGGCGAGGCGCTATGGAAAAGCGCACGAAAATAATTTGCACATTAGGTCCTGCTGTAGACAATGATAATTTGTTGGTGGGGCTTATAAAGGGCGGTATGGATATCGCTCGATTGAATTTGAGCCATGGAACGCACGAAGAACACCAGCGACGAATAGACAGTCTGAAGCAGATTAGAGAGGAACTTGGCAAACCCATAGCTATTCTTCTAGATACTAAAGGTCCTGAGATACGCACGGGTTTGCTTGTTGAAAATTCGCCTGTTGAGCTGGTTGAAGGGTCGGAATTCGTACTTACGAATAACGATGTTCTAGGCGATGCCAACATGGTTTATCAGTCGTATCCTGATTTGTTTAAGTATGTAAGTTGCGGTACGAAGATTTTGCTAGACGATGGCAAAATTAACCTACGGGTATCTGATGTGCGCAAGCGCGATATAGTATGTACCGTTATGAATACAGGTATATTGGCGCAGCGCAAAAGCCTTAATGTTCCAGATGTAAGTTTGCCGATGCTATCCATTACCGATCAAGATAAGCGCGATATTCTTTTTGGTATAGAAAATGAAATAGATTTTGTAGCGCTATCTTTTGTGCGCGATGCCGAAGCTGTACGCGAGGCAAAAGCGTTTATTCGTCAGAATACCGACATGCACATCGGGGTTATTGCAAAGATTGAAAACCGCGATGCTGTGAATAATATTCACGAAATTATAGAAGTTGCCGATGGCGTAATGGTTGCTAGGGGCGATTTAGGTGTAGAGGTTCCCGCGCAAGAGGTGCCCCATTTGCAAAAGAACATAATTCATGCTTGTAATTGCGCCCATAAACCGGTTATTACTGCTACGCAAATGTTGGAAAGTATGACGACTATGCCGCGTCCGACGCGTGCGGAAGCGGCTGATGTAGCCAATGCAATATACGATGGTTCAGATTGTGTAATGCTATCTGGCGAGACGGCGGCAGGCAACTATCCGCTAGAAGCTGTGCGCACCATGGCTGAAATAGCGTGTACCAGCGAAGAGCATTATGTCGAGAATATGCACATTGCTAAGTGCGCCTTTGACGGGCAAAAAAGCGTATCGCATGCTGTAGGTACAGCAGCCGTACAAACGGCGCTTGATATAGGTGCTCGTTGTTTAGTGTGCCCAACTATGACGGGTAGGTCAGCTAGGCTTATGTCAAGTTTACGCCCCGTCATCCCTATATATGCTGTGGCTGTTGACATGCGTGTTGTACGAAGCATGCAGATTTATTGGGGAGTGCATCCGCTTCTTGGTGATGTTCAAGGCGGTATGAGCCATGTTATTGATACCGCGCGCGATATAGTTGTGGAACACGGATTCTTGCAAGCAGGCGATATAGCAGTTTTTACTGTAGGAGATCGATTTACAAGTCCTGTGAAGCGTACTGCCGATGGTCGTCCCGAACGGTTTGCACCTGCTAATGTGATGCATGTTGTGCAGATTCATGAGCGAGATGTGGAAGAGGCTTTAGGAAATCGTACATCCGATGTACTTATGTCCCGTTCGTTTTTCGAAACCGATAGCCCGTCCAATTAAATACAAGCGAGCATATGCCGCCTGCGTGTGCTAATATCTTCACCGCTAAAGATTTAAAACGGAAGGTAGATGTATGTCAGGGCATTCTAAATGGGCAACAACCAAGCATCGTAAAGCTGCGCAGGACGCCAAGCGCTCAGCGCTGTTTTCTAAACTGTCGCGTAACATAACTGTGGCGGCTAAGGAAGGCGGCGATCCTAATCCCGATAACAATGCGTCTCTGGCTGCGGCTATCGAGAAAGCGAAAGGCTATTCGCTTCCGAAGGATAAGATAAAGACTGCAATAGATAAGGCATTTGGTTCCGGCAAAGATGCTGCGAATTACGAGACGGTTGTGTATGAGGGTTACGGTCCTGCTGGTATTGCGGTGTACTGCGAAGCTCTTACCGACAATCGCAATCGTACAGCTGCCGATGTGCGCAGTACATTTAGCCACGCAGGTGGTAGCTTGGGCACCTCGGGCAGCGTTGCGTTCCAGTTCGAGCGCAAAGGTCAGATCGTTGTGCCAAAAGAGGTTGAGACTGGCGATAAGAAAAACCCGATTGGACCTAATGGCGCTGCAGCTGATGAGGAAGAATTCATGCTTGCTGTAGCCGAAGCGGGTGGCGACGATTATGAAGATGCCGAAGATGAATGGATTGTATACACCGGTCCATCCGATTTGATGGCTGTGAAAAAAGCTTTGGAAGAGGCGGGTGTTGAAACTAAGGGTGCCGAGCTTACCATGATAGCTACCAACCCTACAGAGGTAAGCCTATCCGATGCGAAGAAGGTAATGCGTCTTATAGACAAGCTAGAAGAGCTTGAAGATTTGCAAAACGTTTACCACACAGCAGATATAACCGATGAAATAGCTGATCAGCTAGACGAGTAGGTCGTATATCTAATGTGCAAAATCGGGAAGACTACGTTCAGAAGCTACGCAGCCTTCACTCCGTCTCCCCGATTTTGCTGATATAGCATGCATCAGTTGCGAAACCGGGAAAGCTGCGTTCAGAAGCTTCGCAGCCTTCACTCCATCCTTCCGATTTTATTGATGTGCTGCAATCAAGACAAATATACGATGCGCAAAATCGGGAAGACTACGTTCAGAAGCTACGCAGCCTTCACTCCGCTTTCCCGGTTTTGATGCTGGTGTCATATTAAGGTTTCTAAGGCGGCAATTTTTGCGCAGCACACAAATATGTCTAGCGCTTGACTTAAATCGTCTAGCGAAGGCATTGTGGGCGCTATGCGAATGTTTTTATCTTGAGGGTCGCTGCCGTGCGGCCATGTTGCCCCCGCACCTGTAAGTACAACTCCTGCTTCGCGAGCCAATTCTACTGTGCGTTTTGCTGTTCCGGGAAGTCCGTCAAACGATACGAAATAGCCACCGCGTGGCTGTGTCCAGCTGGCTACTCCGCTGCCGCTAAGACCTGCTTCTAACTTTTGTTGTACCAAATCGAACTTTGGACTCAATATTGCGGCATGTTTTTGCATGTGTTCTAGAAGTGCATCTTTGTTTGGGAAAAATCGCACATGCCTAAGCTGATTCAATTTATCGTGCCCTATCATTTGCGCACCGCATAGACGTTTGGTTTCGGCTATGTTTTCTGCTGATGCAGCCATAGCTGCCACGCCTGCGCCCGGAAATGTTATCTTAGATGTACTGGCGAATTTGAAGTAACGGTTTGGGTTGTTCGCTTCGCGACACGCTGCTCCTATGTCCAGCAAAACATCATTTTGCTGCGCGTCTTCACTTAGCGCGTGTATACAGTAGGCGTTATCCCAGAATATGCGGAAATCTTCTGCGGCGCATTTCATAGACGATAACCTGCGTACAGTTTCATCTGAATATACAGCGCCTGTAGGGTTGGCGTATTTTGGCACACACCAAATTCCTTTAATGCATGCGTCCGTTGCAACCAGTTTTTCAACTTCATCCATATCGGGACCATCTTCAAGCATCGCTACAGGCAACATTTCTATGCCGAACTGCTCTAAAATTGCGAAATGCCTATCGTATCCCGGTGTTGGACATATGAACTTTACGCATGGTAACTGCGCCCACGGCAGGCTTCCTAAACATCCAAAATCGAGACAGCGTGCAATCGTGTCGTACATAACCGTAAGGCTGGAATTGCCGAATACGAAAACATTTTCCGGCTTATCATCTAACATATAAGCCATTAGACGCTTTGCTTCCGGTATTCCATCTATTACGCCGTAATTGCGGCAGTCTAGTCCATTTTCATCTATGCAATCGTCTGCGGTTTGCAACAAATTCAACATTGGAAGGGACAAATCCAGCTGCTCTGCGCATGGCTTTCCGCGTGACATATCCAATTTAAGCCCCGCTGCGGCATATTTTTCAAAACTGCTTTTCAGGTGCGCCAATTCGTCTGTAATTTGATTTCGGCTCATTTCTCGAATGTCCATCGAATGCTTCCCTTCGTTCAGTCGCCGGCAGGTGCGGTAAAAATTTGGTTACACTTTACTGCGATAAAGTATAATCGCTAAACATTCATCTTACATGGGGGATAAAAAATGACACAAGGAGATTTTTGGGTTCTTTTCGCGATGTTGCTCTATTTCATCGTGGTTCTCACTATAGGTTTTATATACGCAAAGCGCTCAAATTCATCTACGTCTGAGTATTTCATAGGCGGTCGCAAAGTGGGACCGTGGCTAACGGCGCTTTCTGCGGAGGCTTCCGACATGTCGGGCTATCTGCTTATGGGTTTGCCGGGTTTGGCATATTTTACCGGTGCATCCGATGCTGGCTGGACAGCCGTTGGCTTAGCTATTGGCACTTATCTAAATTGGAAATTGGTCGCGCGTCGTCTTCGCCGCTATTCCGTTGTGGCCGGCAATGCTATAACACTACCGGGCTTTTATAGCAATCGTTTCCACGACGAAAAGAACATAGTGTCTACTATAGCGGCGCTTATTATCCTTGTGTTTTTCTGTGTTTATGTGGGCAGCTGCTTTGTTACGTGCGGAAAGCTATTTAATACGCTATTTGGGTTGGATTATCTGCCCATGATGTGCCTTGGTGCCATAATCGTATTTCTCTATACGCTGGTTGGAGGCTATCTCTCGGTTGTGGCGACCGATTTTGTTCAGGGCTGCCTAATGTTTTTTGCTTTGCTAGTTGTGCTAATTGGCTCTGTTACTATGGCGGGTGGAGTAGAGAATGTAGTAGCGTTTTTGCAAAGCATTCCCGGTTTTCTGTCTGGTGTGGAAATAGCGGTGCCTGTTACAGATGCTAATGGGCTTCAGATAGTGAATAACGATTCGCCTGTATTCGGCATGCCTGCCGAATACGGTTTGCTTTCCATCATATCTATGATGGCATGGGGACTTGGCTATTTTGGTATGCCGCAGGTGCTTGTGCGTTTTCTGGGTATTCGCTCAGCTGACGAAATAAAGCGCAGTCGTGTTATAGCGGTTACATGGGTTGTGGTGTCGCTTTTCTGTGCTATATGCATCGGTCTTGTGGGGCGCGCAGCGCTACCTACAATGTTTGCAACAAATTCTGCGGCTGAAAATGTGTTTATTGTTTTATCTCAGATAATGCTTCCGTCGTTTATGTGCGGCATTGTTGTGTCGGGCATTTTGGCTGCCAGCATGTCTAGCAGCTCGTCCTATCTGCTTATCGCTGGCTCCAGTGTTGCGGAAAATATTTTCCGCGGGGTTATAAAGAAAGACGCTACCGATGCGCAGGTAATGATAGTAGCTCGCATAACGCTTATTGTTGTGTTCCTCATCGGGATCCTAATTGCATCCGATGAAAATTCTGTCATTTTCTTTGTTGTTAGCTATGCTTGGGCTGGTCTTGGCGCATCGTTTGGTCCGCTAACTTTATGTGCGCTATATTGGCGTCGTCTTACTATGCAAGGTGCAATTGCTGGAATGATAGGTGGTACTGCTACGGTTCTTATCTGGCATAACCTTTTGTCGCCGCTTGGTGGCATTTTTGGGATATATGAATTGCTGCCGGCATTCTTAGTTTCGCTTCTATGTATTTACATAGTTAGCAAACTTTCACCAGAGCCGCCCGCGGAAGTTTTGTATGAATTTGATCATTATATGGATGACGATCCAGAATTAGAGAAGCGTGCTGCAGAGGAATCTATAGCTGTAGAAAAGGCTACCGTGCAGGCAATTCAGGACTAATTTATCGAATAGACGGCGTTTGTGTGTTTGTAAATTAATTGGCACTAAAATGTGGAGAAAAAGATACTTAACCGTTAATCTCGTTTATAGTGATATTATATTGCGAATGTTTGCCGAATATACTACATGCTCAATCAAGGAGGACTCTAACTTATGAGTGAGCATTCTATCGCACTAAGCAGACGAACTTTCATAGGTGCCGCTGCCATAGCGGGTGCATCTTGTTTTATTGCAACTAATCCTTTAGATGCGTTTGCAGTAACGTCAGCTGAGAAAAAAGCAGAAGCCGCTGCTGCGCTTGACAGCTTAAATGCCATGCAGGACAAGCTGGATGCCGCATCTGACACGTACTACACTGCGCTTGAGGCTCAGCAGGAAGCTGAGGCACGTGTTGAAGAGGCGCAAAAACGTATCGATGAAGCTACAGCCCAAATAGCCGAGTTGCAAGAGCAGCTTGGCGTTCGTGCTCGCAGTATGTACCGCAGCGGTTCGTCTACATTTATTGATCTTCTATTGGGTGCTACTACATTCCAAGCATTTACCACTAATTGGGGCGTTCTTAATAGCATGAATGAGAACGATGCCGAAATGGTGCAGCAGACCAAAGACTTGAAGGCTCAGGTCGAAGAAGAAAAAGTTATTTTGGTGCAGCAAGAAGAAGCTGCGAAGAAAGCTTCTGAAGAGGCGGCTGCCACAAAGGCCGAGGCTGAAACGGTGGTTGCACAACATCAAGCACTCTACGATTCGCTAAATGCGGAAGTACAAGAGTTAATACGTCAAGAAGAAGCTGCGCGTGAAGCAGCTGCAGCAAGAGCGGCTGCTGCAGCGGCACAACAACAGCAAGTCACTGGTCATTATGGTGGAAATAGCAACAATGGCAGCAATGTGAATAATAATGCTACACAGGCTGCATCTGTTAGTGGTGCTGTAGGGCGTGCATATAGCAAGTTAGGGTGCCCATATGTATGGGGCGCTGGTGGACCAGATTCTTTTGATTGTTCTGGTTTTGTGAGTTATTGTCTTACTGGAAATTATAATCGTGAATTGGGTACTACTGGCACTATGGCGAAGTATCCGCAGGTTTCAAATCCGCAGCCCGGCGATATTTGTTGGAAGAGCGGTCATGTTGGTTTATACATTGGCGGTGGTCAAATGATTCACGCTCCACAACGTGGAGATGTGGTGAAGGTTGCTTCAGTACAAAAAGGAATGATCTTCCGTCGCTATACCGGATAGTGCTAGATATCAAGTTAATATTTTGACCCGCACGTTTATTATGCGGGTCTTTTAATATGAGTAGAACATTCATATGACCAGTTTTCTTGTCAAGGACAAATAATCGCCTAGCCTGTCTGGCCGGACAGGCTAGGCGATAACCCATCGTTGCTTGCCTCCAATTTCAGACGTGTTTACCA
>NZ_JAAKEF010000016.1:0-51508 GCF_011039055.1 Adlercreutzia sp. ZJ154 | reverse complement strand
TAGATAGAGCCAATGAGAAAAGAGAGTGGGTGGATAAAGTGTTTTCTGTAAGCACTATAGAAGAAGATATAAGGCGAGAAGCTAAATGGGCTGCAGAAGATGCTGTCAGAGCAGAAATGCAAGAAGTCCTTGCAGAAGCTGTAAAAGATGCTCGCAAAAAAGCAATGGAAGAAGGATTGCAAGAAGGCTTACAGCAAGGTCTGGAACAAGGGCTACAAGAAGGTTTACAGCAAGGGCTTGCTCAAGGGATGCAACAAGGAATACAGCAAGGTCTGGAACAAGGGATGGAACAGGGTCTGGAACAAGGGTTACAGCAAGGGCTGGAACAAGGTCTAGAGCAGGGTGTCAATAGGTTTGCGATACTTATTGAAAGACTGTTCTCAGAAAACAGACACGACGATGTCCTTAAAGCTTCTGAAGATGCAGCTTATCGCGAACAGTTATTTCAAGAATTCAATTTATAGAAAACTCACGTCTAGTTTTTCGTCTTCGTAACAATTCTAAACCGAATAGAAACACTTATAGCATTTCGAACAAATGTGTTTGAAATGTGTGTAAAGTTCCCTAAGTGCGGCGAACTGAAAATTCCACGCATAGAAAACTTGACAGTAAGGCACTTAGATTTTATAGTAGTCACAACATCAGAGAAATTGATACTCAAACACGAAAGAGAGGCATTAATATGGCTAAGATACTTGGAATCGACTTAGGTACCACTAACTCCGCTATGGCAGTTATGGAAGGTTCCGAGCCTGAGATTCTAGTAAATGCCGAAGGCGACCGCACAACTCCCTCTGTTGAGGGTTTTCGTAAAGATGGCGAACGTGTTGTAGGCAAAGCTGCAAAGAATCAGGCAGTTACTAATCCTGAAAACACCGTTTCTTCAGTGAAGCGTTTTATTGGTCGTAGTTATGACGAAACTTCAGAAGAGCAGAAAACCGTTTCTTACAACGTACAAAAAGGCAAAGACGGTCGCGCCGTTATCGATATTGACGGCAAGAATTACACTCCAGAAGAAATTTCGGCAATGGTGCTGCAAAAGTTGAAAGCCGATGCTGAAAAACAAACCGGCGACACTATTACTCAGGCAGTTATTACCGTTCCGGCTTACTTCAACGATGCTCAGCGTCAAGCAACTAAAGACGCAGGCAAGATTGCTGGTCTAAATGTAGAGCGCATTATCAACGAACCAACCGCAGCCGCTTTGGCTTATGGTCTTGACAAGGCTGACCACGACGAAAAAATCCTCGTGTTCGACTTGGGCGGCGGCACATTCGACGTGTCGGTACTAGAATTGGGCGACGGCGTATTTGAGGTTGCCTCTACCGCAGGCGACAATCACCTTGGTGGCGATGACTGGGATCAGCGCATAATCGACTGGATGGCAGACAAATTCAAGGCTGACAACGGTATCGACCTTCGCGAAGACAAGATGGCGCTGCAGCGTTTGAAGGAAGCAGCTGAAAAGGCAAAGATGGAGCTTTCCTCCACTTCGCAAACCAACATCAACTTGCCGTTCATTACAGCTGGTGCCGATGGTCCGAAGCATCTTGATCTTACGCTTACACGCACAGAATTCCAGAGCATTACTAAAGATTTGCTAGAGCGTTGCAAGAAGCCTGTCGAACAGGCTCTGAAAGATGCAGGCTTGAAGGCAGGAGAACTTGACGAGGTTATCTTGGTTGGCGGTTCTACTCGTATGCCCGCTGTGCAAGAGCTTGTCGAGAAGCTGACCGGCAAAAAGCCGAACATGTCTGTAAACCCCGATGAAGTTGTGGCTATGGGCGCAGCTATCCAAGGCGGCGTGCTTTCAGGCGATGTAACTGGCATTCTGCTGCTTGACGTAACTCCGCTTTCGCTGGGTGTTGAAACAATGGGTGGCGTTATGACCAAGATGATCGAACGCAACACAACTATTCCTACCCGCAAGACCGAAATTTACTCTACCGCAGCTGACAACCAAACTTCCGTGGAAGTTCACGTTCTACAGGGCGAGCGCGAAATGGCAGCCGGCAACAAGACACTAGGTCGCTTCCAGCTGAATGGCATTCCGGCTGCACGCCGTGGCGTTCCACAAATTGAGGTTACTTTCGACATTGACGCAAACGGTATCGTTAATGTTTCTGCTAAGGATTTGGGCACTGGCAAGCAACAGCAGATAACCATTTCTGGCAGCACGGCTTTGTCTGACGATGAAGTTGATCGCATGGTTAAAGATGCTGAACAGCATGCCGAAGAAGATGCGAAACGCAAGGAAGAAGTTGAAGTTCGCAACAACGCCGAGGCTCTTGTTACGGCCACACAGCAGACACTAGATGAGTTAGGCGACAAGGTTCCAGCCGATGCTAAGAGCGAAGCTGAAAGCGCAATAGCGGAAACACAAAGTGCACTTCAAGGTAGCGATATAGACGCAATTCGCACAGCTACTGAGAAGATGCAGCAGGCTGGATACAAACTGGCTGAAGTTGTTTATACCACCGAAGGTGCAGACGCAGGCGCACAAGCTGCAACTGCTGAGAGCACATCTTCCGATGACACCCTAGAAGCCGACTACGAAGTAGTTGACGAAGACGAGTCGAAAGAGAAATAAAGCCATGACCGATTCGACCAAAGACCAAGCAGCAAAGGCTGCAGAAGATATGCAAGAGGGTGCGCCAACAGGCGCACCCGATGCAGTAAAGCCAAATGAGGCAGATGCTGCAGACAATGGTGCTGATGCTAACTCCAGCGCCAAAACCGACACTAATGCTGAAAATGCGACATCTAGCGAACAATCGGAAGCAACTTCACTCGAAGATGAGGCTGAAGCTTTAGTGGCTGATGCGGCAAAGCGTTTTCAGGATGAAGGCGAAAAAGTAGCCGAAACTGAAACCGAAGATAATGCAGCAGCCGCAGCTGCCGCCGAAATAGCTGAATGGAAAGACAAATATGTGCGCCTTCATGCTGAATGGGATACATATCGCAGACGCACTAAAGAACAGCGCGAAGAAGAGAAGGTTCGTGCAGCTGAGAAATTAGTGGTAAGTCTGCTGCCAGTTTTGGACGATTTAGAGCGCACTATAAATTACGCCGAGAAAAACACCAGCACTGACGTAACAGATGGCTTGTTGGATGGCGTAAAAGCGGTGCTTGCCAAATTTGTAGACACACTACAGAAAGACGGAGTAGTGGTACTTAACCCGGTGGGCGAAGCGTTTGATGCGCTAGAGGCTCAGGCTGTAGGTACCGTTGAAGACACAAGCCAACCCGACGAAACGGTAAACGAGGTATACCAAAAGGGATACAAGATGGGTTCGAAAGTGTTACGCCCTGCAATGGTAACGGTAACAACTGGCGGACCAAAGCGGGAAAAACCTGCTGAAAAAGAATAATTCAGTATTGGGGTGTCTTTAATTGAGACTTTAATTGTTTGAAAGGAGTGGAACGCATGGCAGCAACAGCTACGCCCGATTACTATAAAACACTTGGCGTTCCACGCACCGCGTCGGCTGATGAAATAAAGAAAGCTTTTCGCAAGCTGGCGCGCACGCATCACCCCGATGCGGGCGGAGATGAAGCCAAATTCAAAGAAATAAACGAAGCCTATGAAGTGCTTTCCGACGACAAGAAACGCCAACTTTACGATCAGTATGGTACTGCAAATGAAAACCATATTCCGTGGGGTGGCGCGGGCACGCAAGGCTTCAACTATGAAGATATTTTTGGTGGCAGCGGCGGTAGCGGCGGCACTTACACATATACCACTGGTAGTGGATTTAATGGAAGCTGGGCGGATATTCTAGAGAGTATTCGTCACGGAGAAGGCGCTTTTGGTACCGATTGGGAATTCGGCAATTTCGGGAAATCTAAAAACCAACGTGGTCAAGATTTAAATGTAGTGTTAGATATTACATTTGATGAAGCCTTCCACGGCACTACGAAGCGTGTTTCAGTGCGCATTCCCGGCAAACAAGAAGCAGATACTATAGATGTAAAAGTTCCTGCGGGTGCACGCGAAGGCGGCAGATTGCGCTATAAGGGCAAAGGTGGCTTAGGCGCAGATGGCGGTCAAGCTGGCGACTTACTGATAACTACTCACATAACCGAGCATCCATATTACACGCGCGACAAAGCCGATGTTGTACTTGACATGCCCGTCAACATTGCTGAAGCTGCGTTGGGTGCAAAAATTGTGGTTCCCGCGCCTGATGGCACGAAAGTGCGCGTTAAGGTGCCTGCGGGTACGCAGGATGGCACCGTGCTTACCATTAAAGGAAAAGGTGCGCCCGATTTGAAAAAGAAAGGCAGCTTTGGCAATCTGAAAATAAAGGTGCATGTGAAGATTCCTGATGCTCTTAACGATGCGCAGAAAAAGGCACTGGAAGATTTCCAAGCTGCAACCGAAGAAGAGGTGCGGCCATGGTAGGACCAGAGGACAGAAATAGGCCGCTGTACATGATAGGTGTAGCGGCTGAATTAGCAGGAGTGCATCCGCAAACGCTTCGCACTTACGAACAAAAAGGGCTGTTATCTCCGCAGCGTACAAGTGGAAATACTCGTATGTATTCGCAAGCCGACATAGAACGGCTTGAATTGATAAACGAGCTTACAGCCGAGGGAATAAACTTGGCGGGCGTTACGCGAATTCTAGATTTGCAAACGCGATTAGACGAGTGCGAATACGAACTGGATAACCTGCATAAACGTGTGCAGCGTTTGGCTAGGCGTGTGAACGAACTTTCACCGCATGTACCAGTAAATGCACTTATGAGTATACGTGATTTACCGCCCGTGTATCACTGGTTGAATAACACTTCGACCACCGTAACGTTTTATTCCAAAGAAATACACGGCGGCTAGAAACTTAAAAACCTGCATTTATTTTCGCAGGTGAAGAGATAGGAAACGCAATGCGATTAGATAAACTAGCGGTTACTGCGCAGGAGGCAGTACAAGCCGCGCTTGGCGTGGCAAGTGATGCCGATTCTGCAATGGTAGAACCGATACACTTACTAAAAGCGCTGATAGATGCCGATGAAAACAACATTGCCGCAATCATTAAGCGCATTGGTGCCGACCCGGTGTGGCTGGCGCAAAACATATCGGATACAATTGCGAAAATGCCAAAGCAAACGGGCAGCGCTATGCCCATATCGCCACCTTCGCAAGCATTCATAAAGACAATAGACAACGCAGTAAAAATAGCAGAGAAATTGGGCGACAGCTACGCTACCAGCGAACATATGCTTATAGCTTTGTCGGAAGACAAAGGCGAAGCTGGCAAGCTGCTAACCACAGCAGGCATAACGCGCAAAAATATTGAATCGGCTTACGATACGCTGCGTGGCAATACGCGCGTTACGTCGCAAACCGACAAAACACAATTTGAAGCACTGGAGCAGTACGGGCAAAACTTAACGCAGCAAGCGCGTGAAGGAAAGTTAGACCCTGTTATTGGGCGTTCGGAGGAAATTCGTCGCACCATACAGGTTCTTAGCCGCCGCACGAAGAACAATCCTGTATTAATTGGCGAACCCGGCACGGGCAAGACAGCTATTGCGGAAGGTTTGGCTCAGCGCATTGTTACAGGCGACGTTCCGTCCAGCTTGAAAGATCGTGAAATTATCAGCCTAGATTTGGGCGCTATGATGGCAGGTGCAAAGTATCGCGGTGAATTTGAAGACCGCCTGAAAGCTGTGTTGCGCGAAGTGAAAGATGCTGGCGGTAACATAATTTTGTTTATCGACGAGTTACACACAATTGTTGGCGCGGGTGCCGGTGGCGATAGTTCGCTAGATGCCGGCAATATGTTGAAACCTGCACTGGCGCGTGGCGAACTGCATGCTATTGGTGCTACCACGCTAGACGAATACCGCAAGTATGTAGAAAAAGATGCGGCGCTTGAAAGGCGCTTCCAGCCAGTAATAATTAACGAACCTACAGTTGAAGACACTATTGCCATTCTGCGTGGTTTGAAAGAGAAGTACGAAATTCATCATGGCGTGCGCATAACCGACGGGGCTATTGTTTCGGCGGCAGAACTTTCCGACCGCTACATTGCCGATCGCTTCCTGCCCGACAAAGCAATTGACCTTATGGACGAGGCTGCCAGTCGTTTGCGCATAGAAATTGACAGTATGCCTGAAGAAGTTGATAAGGCAGAGCGTCATCTTACTCAAATGCAGATAGAGGAACAGGCGCTTATGAAGGAAAGTGACGAAGCCTCTGCCGAACGTCTCGAAAAGCTGCGTCGCGATATAGCAGACGCGCGCGATGCGCTAGATAAGCAAAAAGCTGCTTGGCAAAACGAAAAAGATGTAATTGTTGGCGTTCAGAATTTGAAAGCAGAACTAGATTCTGCGCAGCTTGAAGAGGAGCGCGCCACACGCAGCGGTGATCTGGCGCTTGCTAGCGAAATTCGCTACTCGCGCATTCCGCAGTTGCAGCAGCAGCTTCATCAAGCCGAGGAATCGCTTAAAGCTAGCCAAGAAGCTGGCGCTATCTTGAAAGAAGAAGTAACCGAAGAAGAAATTGCGCAGGTTGTATCTACGTGGACCGGTATTCCTGTTACGAAAATGATGCAAGGCGAAATGGAAAAACTGGTTGATTTAGAAGAAGAACTGAAGAAGCGCGTTATAGGGCAAGACGAAGCTGTAAATGTGGTCGCTGGTGCTATACGGCGCAATCGTGCAGGCTTGTCTGACCCAGAACAGCCCATCGGCAGCTTTTTGTTCTTAGGTCCAACTGGCGTTGGCAAAACCGAGCTTGCCAAAGCGCTGGCTGAGTATTTGTTTGACAGCGACAAAGCTATGATTCGTATAGATATGTCAGAGTACATGGAAAAATTCAGTGTGCAGCGCTTGATAGGCGCGCCTCCGGGATATGTGGGCTACGACGAGGGCGGTCAGCTAACCGAAGCCGTGCGACGTCATCCGTATTCTGTGGTGCTGTTAGACGAGATGGAAAAAGCGCATCCCGATGTGTTTAACGTGCTGTTACAGGTGCTAGACGATGGTCGTTTGACCGACGGGCAAGGTCGTGTGGTGAATTTCAAGAACACCATTATTATCATGACCAGCAACGTCGGCAGCCAAATTATTCGCGATCATGCTAACGAAGGCGCGGCATTTGATGGGCACAATGGTGGCAGCGGCGAAACTATGGGCGATATGATTGAAGATATCGCTAAAATGACACCAGAGCAGGCAGCAAAGCGTATGAGCGATTTTACGAATAAACTGCAAGATGCGCTGCGGTCCACTTTCCGTCCGGAATTTCTCAACCGAATAGACGACATCGTTACGTTCAATGAACTTAACATTTCTACGATAGAGCCTATAGTTGATTTGCAGCTTGAGGAAGTGCGGGATAGGCTGGCGAATCGCCGCATAACACTAGATGTAACGCCTGCAGCTATGGAACATCTAGCAATAGATGGTTACGACCCGGTGTTTGGTGCGCGCCCGCTGAAGCGTCTGATACAGCGCGAAGTTGTTGATCGTATAGCGCAGAAAGTTATAAGCGGTGAGTTGCATGACGGATCGCATGTTTTGGTAGATATAGATGCGGAAGGTGAATACACTTGTTTGATAGAAGGTCCGCTTAGCTTCGATGCGAACGACCTGCGCGCTTTAGAGGCTTAATTTAATATTAGGGTTCCGCCCCTTGCTGAAAGGATGAACCCACCATATAAGGTGGGTGTCCGCAGCGAACTTCCTGGCTTTCGTATCAACGGACACGAATCCCCATTTCATTCGCAATCTAGGACTCCCTTTTTAAAAGCATCGGTCCATCGCGAAAATGGCAGGAGCGGAACCTATACATGAGTATACAATGTGGGTGCCGTATAAATCTACAGCACCCACATTGTTTCTAATTTGTTTTTACATCTACTGGCTAGATCTACTAGACGCACTACTTGAAGACGACGGTGCTGGAGCCTCAGGACCTTCCGATACTTCAATAGTTACTGTAGCTCCTTTGCTAACGCTGGTGCCCGCCGATGGGCTTTGGCTTATAACGTTACCTTTAGCTACGCTATCGGAATATGCGTAATCAACACTTACTTTCAATCCTTGATTGCTCAATGCGCTTTTTGCTCCAGATTCCGTATAACCCACGACACCTTGCACAATTATGGCGCTGCTGCCATTCGATATTACATATGAAATAGTTGAGCCCTTAGCTACCTTTGTGCCCGCTGCCGGGTTTTGGCTAATTACGCAGTTAGCAGCTATCTTGTCGCTGTTTTGGCTGCCGCTTTGCGATATGGTTAGCCCCTCTGCTTCGGCGCGTTTGCGTGCTGTATCGATGTCTAGCCCTTCTATGCTAGGCACAGTTGCCTGTTCAGAGCCTTTCGACACCACCAAATCTACTTTCGAGCCTTCGGCAGCTTTGCCTTTTGCCACCGGAGACTGCTCCATTATCTGTCCTTCAGAATACTCATCGCTATAGCCTTCAGTTGTTTTCCCAACTATGAAGCCCTTAGCTGCTAGCGCTTTTTGCGCATCGGGAAGCGACATGCCCAAGACATCGGGCACTTCAACTTCTTCTGTGCCCTGAGAAATTACTAAGTCTATCTTTGAACCCTTAACTGCCTCTGTGCCTCCTTTCGGATTCTGACTTATAACCTGTCCTGCTGGAACGCTGGTATCAAACGCACTGTCTGTTTTTCCTAGCTTGAAGCCAGCATTTTCTATCATCTGCTGAGCTTCCAAAGTTGTCTTACCGGTTACTTCAGGCACTTCTCCCTTTTCGCCGCCACCCAAGAACACAAACGCCAACACAGCTATAACAGCAATGGCTGCAATCGCACAAACCGCGATTATGACACCTTTTTTCTTACCCGAGCCATTGTCGTTTCCATAATCTGCCCTGTAGCCACCAGATGCCGCATGCGAACCGCGAGCACCGCCTTTAGTAACAGGCATAACCTGTGTAGAATCAACACTTCCGCCGCCCGCCACGCCTATAGGCGTTATAACGCTGGTCTGTGCACTTGTAAATCCGTCAAGCGATCCGATTGGACGACCAGCCAAAAAATCAGTAAGTGCTATGCGCATATCATTCGCTGTGGCAAAACGCTTGGCAGGATCTTTCTCCATAGCCATAAGTATTATTTGCTCAAACTCTACGGAAATGTCTGAGTTTATTTCGCGCGGAGTTGGCGGCATATTTTGCACCTGCATAAGTGCAACGCTAACGGCATCGGGTCCATCGAAAGGCAATGTACCCGTAGCTGCTTCGTACAACACTATGCCAAGCGAATAAATATCACTTGCCGGGGTTAAATCTTTGCCCTGTGCTTGTTCTGGCGAAATGTAATGCGCCGTACCAAGTACGGTTTGCGTTTTGTCAGAATTGGAATTTTTTGCACGCGCTATGCCAAAATCCATCACCTTCACATTGCCGTCTGGCTGAACCATTATGTTTTGCGGCTTAACGTCACGATGAATTATGTCTTGCGAATGAGCAACTGAAAGCGCTTGGCAAACCTGAATGCCTATTTCAGCCACTTTGCGCTGGTTGATGGCACCGCGCTGTTCTATAGCCGTTTTAAGGTCAGACCCGCGAACATATTCCATAACTATGAAATATGTACCATCATCGTGACCCCAGTCGTACACGTTTACTATGTACGGGCTTTGAAGGTTGGCAGCAGCCGCAGCTTCCTGACGGAAACGCCGCGCGAAATCTGGGTCTTCAGCGAATTGCGGCAACATTACCTTTACGGCAACGGTGCGCCCAAGCACGCTGTCTTGCGCGGTATAGACCTCAGCCATCCCGCCAATACCTATGCGCTCACCTATCTCATACCGACCGCTAAATACCTTGCCGGTCATAGGTCCAATTCCACTCACGATAACTCCTTAAAGTTTGTTTTTTCTGCATTTAAAGCAGGAGTTGTCACAGTTCCAAACATTATAACCTCAATCCCTCTTAGTAACTAATTTTTATAGAGCTAGTATGCAAGTTGTGAAAATGTTTCACGTGAAACATTCTTGTCTTTGTCATAATTCAATCTTGCTATGCTTCCTAAATTGTTTCACGTGAAACATTTTCACCGATCGGGCATTCCTCTATAAAACTCCTTGCACTTGTAGGGCGGTCTGTATAACGCTCTTCGCTTTAGCCGCTGCCGATGTCTTACTTCCTGCTTCTTCTAGCATTAGAGCAACTATCACATTGCGCTGCCCATCAGCATCGGCAATGCCAACAAACCAACTATCGTTTTCCTTACCTTCGTGTTCAGCAGTACCCGTTTTACCCGCAACAGTTACACCGTTAATAGCAGCAGCGCCGCCAGTACCATTAGCAACCACGCCTTTCATAGCTTCAAGCACTTGCGCTGCTACATCGCTACTAACAGCGCGCGTCAACTTACTAGGCTGCGCCGTAAAGCTGCGCTCACCATTGGCGTTATAAACTCCCTCAACCAAATATGGCTGCATTGCCTGCCCATCATTGGCTATCGCGCTTCCAACAAGCGCCATCTGCAATACTGTAGCTTGCGGTCCAGCAGGGCTCTCGTGTTCGCCAACAGGTTCACCTGCAGCAGCCCAAGCAGTCTCCCAAGTTGTCATTTCGTCTGGGTCGGGCATCAACGATTTAGCCAACGGAACTTCCAGTTTTATCTGCGCATCAAACCCGAACGAGTCGGCACCTGCCACCAGACCGTCGGCACCAATTTGCACGCCCAGCTGCCCAAACGCAGTATTCGACGACACCTCAAAGGCGCGCTCTAAAGTAATGTTGCCATAGTCACGATCGCGAAAATTAGTAACCGGCGCGTTGCCAATATCCATTTTGCCCGGTGCGTCATATTTCGAATCTAGCGTAGCCACTCCATTGGCTAAAGCCGTTGAAAGCGTAACTATCTTAAATGTGGAGCCCGGCGCATAAAGTGCCTGCGTAGCACGGTTTAGCAATTCCGACGAACCCGCGCTCGAATTCTGCATAACATTTTCTATATCAGCCGCATCATACGTCGGCGACGATGCCATAGCTAAAACTGCGCCTGTAGTTGGATCCATAACCACACATGCGCCATTGTATCCCGCTATTGCCTCTTGCGCCGCTTCCTGAATCTTCGAGTTCAGTGTAAGCGTAACGTCATTTCCGGGCTGCGAAATGCCCGCAAGCGAATTCACTACTTCGCTCCAACTTGCGAAATTGCGCTGACCTTTCAACGTGTCGTTATAGGATGCCTCTATTCCAGATGTACCGTATTTGCTGGAATAGTAACCAACCACATGTGCGGCAAGCGTACCCGCTGGATAATTGCGCTCGTAGGTGCCATCAGCCTGTTCAATCGATTGCGCCAACACCACGCCATCGTAAGTAGAAATGGTGCCACGTTCGCTTTTTTCTTCTTTTGCTATAGTGTGATTGTTGCCCGGCATATTCTGGTAAGCCTGAGCGTTTACTACCATTATGTAAGTCAGATTAGCCACCAAAAGCGCAAACAAAACACTGAAAAATACAAGCGCATACGTTATGTTTTTGCCTAAAGCCACGCGCCCAAGCACGCTATTGGAAGAGTGGCGCGACCGGCTTATAGCAGAAGTCATTTCAACATCGGCACCGGTGCCCGCATCGCCCGCACGCAGCAAAATAGCCACCACAATGAAGCCCGCCAATAAACTTGAACCACCTTGGCTTATGAATGGAAGCGTAATGCCGGTTAGAGGAATTAACCGCGTAACGCCGCCCACAATAATGAATGCTTGCAGCACCACAATAGACGTAGCGCCCACAGCCATAAACGAGCTAACATCCGATTTCGCACGCGCTGCAGTTAGCATGCCGCGAATAGCGAAGCACAAGTACAAAAGCAAAACACCAGCTGCGCCCAAAAGCCCGCATTCCTCGCCTATGGCACTAAAAATGAAATCGCTTTCCACGTAAGGAATTAGGTCAGCCATTCCACGACCAATACCCACGCCGAACAAATTGCCATCAGCCAGCGAGTACAAACTTTGCACTATCTGATAACCCTTATTTTGCGCGTCTGCGAATGGATCTAGCCAAATTGCTACGCGCGTTTGAACGTGGCTAAACATAAAGAATAGCGCTACTGCCGCAATTCCAGCCAGAAAAAGCCCCACCACAACGTAGAGCACTTTGCCAGTAGAAACATACAGCATAATAAGGAACACCAAGAACAGCACAAGCGCGCTGCCAAGATCTTTCTCCAACACTACTATAAGGAAAGCTAAAGCCCACATGGCAAGTAACGGCAGCAACGTAGCAAGCGAAGGCAAACGCAGCGGTCCTACTTTCCACGTGAACACCGACAGCATTTCGCGATTTTGCGCTAAATAGCCAGCCAAGAATACAACAATGCAAATTTTCGCTAATTCGCCCGGCTGAAACGAGAAGCTACCCATTGTTAACCACAAGCGGCTGCCATTTATTTCGGTGCCCACCACAGGTAGCATAGGCGAGAGCAAAAGCAACACGCCAACTATCATAAATGTGTACTTATAATTCGCCAGTTTGTCTAGGTTGCGCACAACTAGCAGCACCACAATCATTACAGCCACGCCGGCAAATAGCCACATCAGCTGACGCGACGCCAAATCGGGCACAAGCCGCGTAACAAACGCTATGCCTATGCCGCTTAACGCGAATGTTATTGGCAGAATTGCCGGGTCGGCGTTGGGTGCCAGTTTACGTATGGCAAGATGCGCAATGAAAAACGCTAGGAATATGCCAATGGGCACGCCCAGAGTATTAAACGACAGCTCTTGACCACCCGTAACCACCAGCATAGCAAACAGCACTATAACTATAGGCGCAGCTATTATCAGCAGCAATAATTCTATGCCTCGGCGGGTCATCCTATGCCTCCGAGTTCGCCGCAGCTGCAGGATCTGCCGCGGCTTTTGGGTTCGCAGAATTAGCAGAATTTGCCGAATCTTCCGCTTGCGGAACTTCACCAGTTTTCGTGGTTTCTTCCTTGTATGTCTCCACTAAATCGTAAGCCTGCTCTAACGAATCGCAACGTATGTCTTCATTGCGAACACGATTGGCTACCCCGGGCTGCAAATCGTCAACTTCCACATCGCTCACTTGCTGCAAATCGTTAAAGCTAATTCCAAACGCTTCGCCGGGAATGCCCTGATATACCGCGACTCTACCTTCAACTTCACCTAAAAATGCCACCGATGAAGTCCACATATTAAACCCAATAATGGCTGCCGCAAAAACAGCCACAAACAACGCTACTATTACGCCAACTGTTACTTTAGTCTTGCGCTCCATCTTGCGATGGCGTGTTTCAGAATTGCCAGTAACATTTACCACAACCGTAGTCACATTATCATGCCCGCCAGCAGCAATGGCTGCTTCCGCAAGCGCATCAGCTGCATCTTGCGCATCGGGGCGCGTCCTCAAAATGCGCTCTATTTGCGAATCTTCCACCATGGAATACAAACCATCAGAGCACAACAAAAGCCTATCGCCCTCAGCCACGTTTATTTCGTATAAATCGCTCTGCATGCGCGGGTCGCTGCCCAGCGCGCGCGTAATTATAGAGCGATTAGGATGCGTTCTGGCTTCATCGGGCGTTATCTGCCCGCTTTCCACAAGATCGGCTACCAAACTATGATCGCGCGTCAATTGTTGCAAACTGCCCGCATGAAGTAAATAAGCACGCGAATCTCCCACCTGCGATATAACTAACCGCACGTTCTCTAAAATTGCAGCCGTACATGTGGTTCCCATTCCATGTTTTCCCATGCCGTTTTGCGCGGCGCGGATTATAGCCAGATTGGCTTCTTCCACAGCCTGCCCAAGCCCTTCAGCATCGGGAACTCGCGGAGAACGACGCGAAAGAATTTCTACAGCTATTTCAGATGCAACTTCACCAGCTGCATGACCACCCATTCCGTCGCATACTGCATAAAGCGGCGGCTGCACCACTAGGCTGTCTTCGTTGTGCTCTCGCACACACCCTATGTCGGTCCGGCTACCAAACTGTCGCACAGATGTAGCAGTAGCATGCGCCGCATGCGGTGCCGCGCACACATGCGTCATTGTCTCGTTCGTATCAGCCATCATTCATACCTCACGCGCATGGCGACATCACCCACGTTTACTACATCGCCACTTTTAAGCGCCTGCGGTGCCTCTATAAGTTCACCATTCACAGTAGTTCCGTTTGTAGAACCTAAATCTTCAACAAAAAGATTCTGTCCCATAAGTTGGAATTTCGCATGACGACCAGAAACGTAACCCGCAGCTATAACGATATCGGCACCGGGCGAGCGACCCACAATAATGGAACCGTTCACTTCCATTTGCACTCCGCGAAGCTCTTTTGGTCCATGTTCCACCGAAACTTTCCAAGTGCGCCCTTTCTTGCGCGTACCTCGCACTTGGCTTATGCCTGTACGCATAATGGCGAACAGGAAAAGATAGAGCAGCGCAACAAAAAGAAGTCTCGCTATAAGCAATATGATATCTATCACAGCATGCGCTCCTGTCGGCTACGACAGTAACTGGAATTCCAGCTCGGTCGTACCTAAAAGTATTATGTCAGCGTCGCGAAGCGGCGCAGTCTTCACCTGACGGTTATTCACAAATAACCCGTTCGTAGAACCTAAATCCGAGATAACCCATGTACCTGTAGATTCGCGACGTATTTCAGCGTGAACGCGCGACACATTTATATCGGGCACCACTACATCGTTGCTAGATTCGCGTCCAATACGCTGCGGCTTTCCCGTAAGTTCGTAAGCGCGATCGCGTGCAGCATCATACAAATAAACATCGATATCCGCCGAATAATTGTTTGAAAACTTAGGCTCAACTGCTCCCATAACCGTAGTTTTTGGAGTATCTAGTACTTCATCGTATAAATCTTCATCGAATGAATCGTCAGTAAACGCATCATCTTGATAATCTTGTGCATACGCTTGCTCGTTGTAATCGTCCTGAAGTTGTTGCTGTGGCACAAACGCTGCAGGTTGCTGCACAGGAGAAACCGCCTGCACAGGAACGGGCCGCGGCGATACAGTAGGTCTGAGGGCAGGTCGAACCGGCGAAGCCGACGACAAAACCCCCCTTGACGCACGACCTACCACACCAACGCCTGACCCCCTTGACGCACTCTGCCTTAACGACCCGCGCGGTCCACCACTACTAGGCGCCGCAATGCCATAGCGCTGCATTTCTTCATCGCGCAAGCGCGCAATTATCGGTGCCGCCACCATCTCAGCCACAACGTCAAACTTCCCGCGCTTTAATTCCGGATCAGCCAAAAACCGCACAAGCGGCTGACCGTCCATTACTAACCCTATCTCGGCTGCTTTCGCCATAAGATAAGTTTCTACCTCACCAGCAAGTGTGGGATAGTATCCGAAAAGCCTAGAATCGTCTTCCTCGCTTACCAACACCGTATAAAGCGTAGGAGCATACTGCGCGCCAGCGCCAACTATCTTTTCGCGCCGCATTTGTTTTTCGGCTTTCTTCGTTATTTGGACAGGAGAAAGCGACGAGCCACCCAATGAGGAAGCCATCCCCTCTACCGTATCCTCCATTTTTCCTTCGAATCTCGAAAGGAAACCCATGAAGATTACTCCTTGCTCAACGCTGCGGACATGAATACATACTTCCTTATATAATGCCATAAATGGTCGAAACGAACCAACTGGAGGAATCATGTATAAGAAGATTTTGGTACCTTATGACAATTCTGAACCCGCCCGCCATGCTCTTGCCAGCGCATTGGAGCTAATGCGAGGAACCGACGGAGAAGTTACCGTGCTTAATGTAGTAGAGTGGCGCGACTACAACGCCGAAACCTTCAAAATTGCTTCACGTATGTCAGGCGTAGTGGGAGACTCGCTTGATATGAATACAATTTCAGCACTAGATTCTGAAGCCGAAAATGAAGAAATAAAGCGCGTAACCGACGACATCAAAAGCATTGTGCAAGAGGGCGATAAAGTAAACATTGCTGTTGTTAATGGCTCTCCGCACGATTCCATCGTAGATTACGCACGCGACTTAGAATTTGATTGCATAGCCATGGGGCATCGCGGTATGGGTGTTATTCGCGGCATGCTGGGTTCTGTGTGCTATTCGGTGCTGCAAAAAGCTGGCGTACCTGTATTGGTTGTAAAGTAGCACTTGAAACGCGCAAGCAAGATATTACGCGATGTGTGTGGGTTAATACTAGCTTCGGCACTGGCGTTTGTGCCTATTGCCGCTGTGCATTCTTGCGCCCAAGCACATCCGCTAGTAAACGCCAGCGGTGCGGAAAGCGAAGATGTTGACACAGCTGATGAAATTGACGCGCAAGCGCTTAATTCTTACTACCTAACAAATGGCAACTTTGCCACCAGCGTAAAGCTGCAAAACCCTTGGGGTGCTTGTTGGGCATTCGCCATAGCTTCTGCCGTCGAAAGTTCAATATTGAAAGCACAAGCAAAACTTGATGGCACCTACTCTAGCTATGAACAAGAAGCAAGCGAAGCGTCTTCGCCGAAACTTTCCGACCTAAACGACGCGATAGATATATCAGAGCGGGCAATTGCATGGCTTTCGCACGAACTTCAAGACGAAGCTAGCGCAGGAACTCAAGCTGGCGAAGGACTGTATCGCACAGACCCGAGCGACTATACAACCCAATTGGCAGGCGGCAATTTTTCCATAGTGGAAGCGGCGCTAGCTACACGCCAAGAATTGCTTCTGGAAAGCAGCGCGCCTTATCAATACAACGGCTATTATCCGGGTGCCGCTCCGTGGTATAGCGATGCGTCTAGCGGGGCAGATGCGCGTAGACAAGACTGGTCGTTAAACAACGCTTTGCGCAATACTAACGATGTAGGTTGGTATGTAAGCGATATTGTGAACCTTGCAAGCCCAGCCGTTATGGAATACGACCCCAGCAACGAAACTGTACGCTACATTGGCTACGATGCCAACGCTACACGCGAAATTAAGCAGGCGCTTGTCGATATAGGCGCTGTGGCAATTTCGCTAGAAGCCGAAACGTCGCTACCGGGCGATGCGCGATCTGCGAGCCACTTCGACTACAACACATGGGCACAATACGATGCTGCAAGTTCTATATTTACAAACCATGCCGTAACCATAGTAGGCTGGGACGACTCTTATAGCGCTAGCAATTTTTCGGGAACAGAAAGCGGTCAACCACCGGCTAATGGCGCTTGGCTGTGCAAAAACAACTGGGGAAGCGACGCGCTGTACAACGCGCTTGGCGGAAGCTCTGATGCAACACATTGGGGCATTTCCGACAATGGCAAATCCAGTGGCTTTTTTTGGTTGTCTTACTACGACCACACAATTACATCACCCGTAGCTTTTGAAGTTAAACCCACGGAAAGCGCACACAACAATATTTACCAATATGACTACTTGGGCGTATCAGAATACTCAGAGCCATCTAGCTATGTAGACATACTGCGCGTTGGCAATGTATTTACTGCTGAAAAGACCGAATTGGTAAAGTCGATTACTGCGCAGACTTTCCACGAAAACGAAGTTGTTTCTTATTGGATTTATACACTTCCAATGAAAAATGATGGCGAAGATAACAACAATGGAACTTTAGCCGCCTCAGCCGATTGTACGTTTGAACACGCTGGTTTCCATGAAATAGAACTAGATTCGCCCGTACTAGTTGCCGCCGGACAACAATTTGCCGTGGTGGAGCGCGTCAAAGCCAACACCGGAACAGACACCGACGCTGCCGAAGCCAGCTATCTCAATCTTGAGCTAGCGTTCAAAAACCCACCAACGGGCGATATTCCCGTAGAGACAATGGCACAAGTAGTGTCGAATCCGGGCGAAACCTATATATCAATTCAGCCAGACTCATGGATGTCGCTGCAGGAGTTTAACGACTGGTATTCCGATACTCAAAACGGCACACCCGATATGATTTTTGGTAACGCATTGATAAAAGCATTGACCAATGACACCTCTATGAGTAATGATTCCCAAGTATACAAACTTGTATGTTTGAATGAATAGGAGAATGAATGAAAAACGTTCGCAAAATTGCTGTAATCGCTATAGCTGGCTGTCTTTCTTTGACCGTCTTAGCCGGCTTGGCGGGTTGCTCGGGCGGCTCTTCTAGCTCTAGCTCTGCTTCTGCATCAAGCAGCGCTGCTGCGCAAAGCCAAAACGCGCCAGCTGCAACTGCGCAATTTTCAGAAGACGAGTTATTAAGCGGCAAACATCACGCTGTCATTCAAGTTGAGGGTTATGACCCTATAACTGTAGAGATGGACGCCGACGCAGCCCCTATCACTGTAACCAATTTTGTGAACTTAGCGAACAATAGCTATTACAATGGCAAAACTTTTTACCGCATAGTTGAAGATTTCTGTTTACAAGGCGGCACCCTTGGCAATAGCGCTTCTGGGAACGATTCGTCACTAGACACTATAACTGGCGAATTTAGCAGCAATGGTGTTGAAAATCCGCTGGCTGACAATTTCGACCGTGGAACTGTTGCTATGGCGCGCACGACTTTGCCAAACTCGGCTACTAGCACTTTCTTCATTACGCTAGGCAGCAGCAGTCAGGTAGGTGCAAGCTTAGATGGTCAATATGCAGCTTTCGGCACGATAGGTGAAGAAGGCATGGCTATAGTAGACGCTATTGTTGCCGACTACATTGCTAATGTCGATAATTCACAAATGGGTACCATTTCGGACGAAACAAAGCAGCCAATTATAGAATCGATAACTGTAACAGACTAGCGAAATAACTCAATAATCAGGCAGTACCTTATTACTTACAAACCGCCCACTTGTTAGATGAGGAGGCGCTGTGATAGATATCGTAGTCGCTCAACCAAAGCATCTGGACGCTATTGTTGCCATTGCTGAACAGGCAAAAAAGAACATGGCAGCTATGGGAATAGACCAATGGCAACGCGGATATCCCAACCGTGATATATGGATATCCGATATTGCCGCACAAGGCTTGTATGTAGCGCTGCAAAATGAACGAGTAGTGGGCGTACTGCGCTACTACAACATGCCAGATGCAGCCTACAAAACTATTGAAGGTGACTGGCTTACAGCAGGTCCATATGCCACAATTCATCGCTGCGCCGTAGATGCAAACTTGCGCGGACAAGGCATTATGGGCAAGTTGTTTACGTTTGCATGCGACAAAGCCACTACCGACAAAATGGAATCGATTCGCATAGACACCCACAAAGACAACAGTCCTATGTTGCAAGCCATTAAAAAAGCTGGCTTTACGCTATGCGGCACTATAACGCTAGTTGAAGGGGTCGAAACTGGCTCTACACGAATCGGATTTGAAAAAATGCTCAGTCTTCCAAACCAGACAAGGAACCTATCGCCCAAAGCGGAATATTAACCAACCATCTTTCGTCTCGATAGCCTGAAAGTGATGTGCGTACAGCTCGCTCAATGCTAAATTTTCGCATGCCACCTTAAGGCTTTTCGATTTGAGATTTTCGCCTGCTTTCACCTCAATGGGAAAGATTCTGCCACCAAGTTCAACAGCGAAATCCGTCTCGGCTGTTCCTTTCTCTGACGACCAATATGCAGGCTTTAATCCTTGAGCAATTAACTCTTGCTCTACGTATTGTTCGGCAAGCGCTCCCTTAAACTCTGTAAAAAGTGCTGAACCTTCTGTGATCGTTTTAGAATTAAGATCACACATTGCTCCCAGCAATCCAACGTCAAGACAAAACAGTTTGAAAGCTGAAAAGTCAGCATATATTTCGGCATATAGGCAGAAAAGTGTGTAAAATTTCATGCTGTTTTCCCTGTTCAGATACCAAATAGATGCCTCTGAAGTCGATGCCGCTCGACTTTCATATAGGCAAAAGTGTGTAGGATTCTCACTTGACATCCCTGTTCAGACAAGCTTTTTCTAGGAAAAAGTCAGTTATGGACAGGTGTGAGCAGTGTCTATCTCAAAATGCAGCATTTGCGGCAGCAAAATGTCAAAGAACGGATTCACTAAAGCCGGAAAGCAAAGGTGGAGATGCACCTTATGCGGAGGCTCTAGTGTTAGGAAAAAACGATACCTCCGCAAGATAGCTTAAAGTGTTTATTGGATGGCTTTTGGGTAAGCTCTCAACACCTTGACGCTAGATTACGATTCAACTCATCTGTATACTAGTTCAAAAAAGTTAGAAAAATGGTCAAAACTTCCGGCTTTCCATGGTCATAGTGCCACATAGCTAACTTGAATTGTGGAGAACACTGGGCAAACAGGGTTCTCCTATTCCATTTTGATTCGTAATTGGCGTAATTTGGCATTATAGACTGTGGAAAGTCGGAAGTTTTGACCATTTTTCGCCTAAAAAGTGACGAAGGCAACACACGGTCTGGTTTGATCAGAGTTCCATCACAGCGCTTCTTACCCTTTTGCGATGGACTGAGCCTTACACACTTTTCTGCTTATATGGCCTAAAACAGCGGTTTTTAAATTCACTGTGATAGTTCTGTGATAGTTTCAGAGAATTTCTCAAGTAAAACAAACAGGTCAGCAGACAAAAATGCTTGCTGACCTGCGAATTTACTGGAGCCAACGAGCGGACTCGAACCGCTGACCTACGCATTACGAGTGCGTTGCTCTACCAACTGAGCCACGTTGGCTTTTGCCAAAAGACATGGTGCAGTATACCAAAACAGATATACTTTTCATAACGTTGGCAAAAAGGAGCACTATGTTTATAGATTCTTCTATTAAATCAAAACACCACGCCATACAATCAAAATTGCTGTCACGCATAACAGCTGCGATTGTAAGCATTTTGCTAATTGTTTTCTTTTTTACCACAGTTGGTAATACCGCCACCATCTTGAGCAAAGTAGAAACAGTACGAAGCGACCCATATGCTGCCTCGGTTGCTGCAGGACACTTGGAAACCCGCTTCATTCAAATACGTACAATTGCGCTAAGTTCAATTTATATGAACATTCCCGAAGCAGCAGAAGATATGCAAGATGCTTTTGATGAAGCTAATCCACAAATAACTGAATGCATAAACGTCATTAAGGGCTGTCCGTCTGTTGACAAGAATCAAGCTGCCGAATTGGAAAACGGCTACAACGAACTTCGCCACCGCGAAGCTAAGTTGGTTGAGCTTTGCGAAGACCCCGCTATCGAAGCAGATGAAGTTGGCGAATATGTGAGTGTCAATTTCTATCCATTAGTAACAAAACTGCTAGACATAGATCTTCGGATTTTAGATGAATCTACTCGTGCAGTAGAAAGTGTTTATCAAACGGTTAACGATGCCTGTCGCCAAACTATATTCATATCTTGGATGCTCATAATAGCTGTAGTTGTATCGCTATGTGTTTATCTTACACTGTTGCATCGAAAAACAAAGAGCGAAGAAAGGCTGACCGAAAGCCTGCAAAACGCCCTAGAGTTTGCACAAAGCGCAAGTCGTGCTAAGTCTACTTTTTTGTCAAGCATGTCACATGATATACGCACTCCTATGAACGCCATTGTTGGTCTTACCGCCATCGCCAGCAATCATATTGACGACCGAGAGCGCGTGGAAAACTGCTTAGAGCGCATAGGAGTATCCTCTAGACATCTTCTTAGCTTAATAAACGATGTGCTGGATATGAACGAAATTGAAAGCGGCAAAATCAGCCTAAATGCCGAGCCGTTTTCAATAAAAGAGCTTATGGACGATTTGATTGCCATTGTGCAGCCGCAAACACGCGCAAAAACACTCGACCTTAAAATTGAGCCAATATCTGTTCAGCACGATATAGTCCTTGGCGACACGCTAAGGATTCATCAAGTTTTGCTAAACATTTTGAGCAATGCAGTGAAATATTCAAAGCCTAATGGCTGGGTACATGTGTTTATTTCTGAAGAAGCCACATCAGATTCGGAAATTTATAATTATTGTTTTGTTGTAGAAGACAACGGCATCGGAATGAGTCCTGATTTTATCGATAGCGTATTTGAGCCTTTCGAACGGGAACGTAATGAAATTACCTCGTTTACAGAAGGTGCTGGACTGGGCATGTCTATAACCAAAAACATTGTTGACTTAATGGGCGGAACCATAGAGGTGGAAAGTCAACTAGATATCGGATCGAAATTCACCGTTACAGTGCCACTCAAAATTACCGACGTACAAAAACCCAACGAATCAACAGAGCAAACAGAACCTAGCAAACTTAGCGGGCGCGTATTGCTTGTGGAAGACAACGCCCTAAACTGCGAAATAGCAACTGAGCTTATACAGTCGTTTGGCGTAGATGTAGACACCGCTAATAACGGTCTTGAAGCGCTAAAAACTATAATATCGGCAGAGCCCAAACATTTCGATCTTGTATTTATGGATTGTCAAATGCCACTAATGGACGGACTGGAAGCCACCAAAAAGATACGCATCTTCGAGCAACATAAAGGCTTCGCGCATATTCCAATTATCGCCATGACAGCCAACGCGTTTAATGAAGACCGTCAAAAAGCAATGGACGCAGGCATGGACGGTTTCATGTCTAAGCCAATTAGCATAATTGAACTAGAGAAAACGCTTCAGCGCTATTTAGAAAGAAACTAAATAGCGCGAATAAACTCCATTACAAAATCGGCGTTTTCCAGCATTATGTCTTCTGAAATGTTGTCTATCACATCGTCTGCTTGACCAAAATATGCAGGCTTGTTGCCATCTAAGCCAGCTAAATGCAGCGCTTGATATCCATTTTGGGCAGCGACACAAGCCGCAGAATTACGCCAAAGCATGTTTCCTTTACCAACACTTAACCCTAATGCCGCCGACGCCTTGCGTACATAGCGTTTCATACGAGACGACATCTTCACCGGGCGGAACATGCCTTCACGCTCTATCAGAGACAAGTTGCCCGCACCTAGTCCATCTAGGTCAACAATCATAGCTCCCTTTAACTCTGCTCCGTGCGCATCAATAAGGGCTTTTATTCCTGCATTGTCAGCCAATTCAGCACCTAAGGCAACGAACCATATTTCCATATTGATAGGTCCGTTGTGGAATTCTTGTACCGCTTCGCGCTCTTCAGCCAAACCTTTCAATGGAATATCGGCAAACGGATTTAACACTCTAGAAGAATCTGCCATCTCTTCATAATCGTCGACCATCTCGGTACCAGCAAAACGTGTGCGCGGGGTTTCTAAATCGTCTGCGCTGCGACGAGTGCGCGAATGGTCTTCCCCATCAGAGCTACCGGGCTTTATACGCGAAAGAGCTTCGCCTAAACGCTCTTTCGAGAACGCGCCACCATCCCAATCGTCTTCTTCGTCCCACGCACCATTAAAGCCTGCGCTTTCGTTCTGGAAACTTTCCCAACCACCGCGCTTCTTGCCTACCTTACGAGCGTCAAAATCTTCGTCTATGCCAAGCGCTTCAGTAAACGATTCTTCTTCGCGCTTCTTATGGCGGCGGAACTTACCAAACACGCGCGACTTCCGCGAAGACGGCATGTCTACATAACCCGGACCAGCCATTGCGCCCGATTCTGTAAAACTGTCTCCATAATCTGAATCGTCTGCATCGTCTATATAAACATCGTCCGGATCAACATTGGCTAGCAATTCATTGCCGACAGGTTCAAAAGCACCCGTAGCTCCACCTACCGTAAACGAACCAGCTTGACTTACATTTATTGCACCGTTTTGTTCATCCAAGTCATCATACGCTGAAACTTTTACACGTGTATTTTCGGCACTAGAAGGCGCGTCTAGCGACGGAATGGAAGCTGAAAGCGCTGATTGCCTTTCGCGACGCGCTTGTACGTCTGGAAGAACAGGCTCGTTTTGGATTTGGTCGTCGTTGTCTGCTGCAGCACTTTGCTTCTGGTTTACTGCCTGTATTGCACCTGTAAGACTAGGAAGCGAAATGGAGCGCCGCGGTCGCGGTTCCTGTTTGGCCGCCGCATTAGGTGCTGGTTCGGAAACTGCAGGCTGCCTTTGTGCTGTTGCAGATTGCGACACTGATGCAGACTCAGACTGTGTTGTTGCAGATGGTTTTACTGCTGCGTCCGGTTTCTCTTCAGCTATAGGCTGAGCAGCCGTTGTTGGCGAATGTGAAATTATGCGATCGGCCACATTGCCCGTTTGCTTAGTTTCGGAAATATTTGAATTTTCAGCATTCGCTAAATCGTCTAATGAAGCGCTGGCACTTGCCGTTTCATAATTAGGAGCATCAGTAGTAGAAGCCAAGAAGCCATCCACACCAGAAGGGGCATGACTATTAGAATGCTGAGCCGCGGTTTCTCCCATAATAGAAGCCCGCATAGCCGCAAGGCGCTTTTCTACTTCAGAAACTTGTCCCTTTTGTTGTTCTGCAGCACGGGCCGCTTCGGCTTCGCGAGCAGCGGTTGCTGCTTCCATAGCTTCCGCAAAGCGCGAACGCTGTACTGGTACTGAATCTGTAGCCGACTTGTTTGCCTTTTCGCGAGCGCGCTTGTACCAATCTGGCACGTCTGTGTTTGAAGAGTTAGATACAGAAGCCGCAACAGGCGAAGCTGGCACAACTTGCGTTGCAGCAAACTGCATAGATTGTGCAGAAGCAGGCTGAATAGGCTGTGCGGATGTGGGCTGAACAGGCGCAGCCTGATCGGGCTGCATATCAATAGCGCCCGGTGAAGCAATCTGTGGTGAACCTTGCGGTACAGCCGATACAACTTCTGCCGGCTGTTCTGTCGATTGCGATTGAGAACGTACCGCTTGAACTGCTTCTATTTCTGCCGATAAGTCCATTGGAGGCATAGCGTTGGTATTAGATGGCGACATACCGTCTGGTGACATTGCAGCATAATCCACTTCCGCATTTGCCGGCAGTAAGCCAGCTTCACGAGCCGCAGTTTCACCATGAATTTCAACTTCTTCATCTTTGTCGTATAAGCCAAGCCCTATGCGCTTTGCTACTTCCAGCATAACTGCAACGCCGGCAGCATTACAATTTGCGCCGTCATTATATGGAGCAGTTTGACGCAGCAAAAACGAAACAACAGGCAACAGCGCCCCTATAATGCCTATTACAACAAGAACATCAATAAAAATTAGTAGACCGCCTTCTGCTTTTGTAATCATGCGCAGCAACAAAGCAACGGGCACTATTACCATAGCAGCTAGTTCAACCCAGTGAATAATATTTAGGATGCCGCACAAACTAGATAGTTCGCGGGCAACTTTGCCAGAATCGTATCTAGCTATAAGAACCACTTTGCGCCGACGCGCAGTTGAAACCTGCTCACCGGTTTGCATAGGAATGTACTTTCCTATGACATTTTGGCTAACGCCGCGTTTCGACATGCGCGACAGCGGCGAAATTCCCATTACTTCAAGAACGTATAACACAGCCGTTATTGCGCACACTATTAATGAAGGTAATACCATTACTGGCAAAAACAATGTAAGAATTGCCAGCACTAGAGTAATTATGCAGCATATAATGCGCGGTAATTCGAAATTAGGATTGCAGTTGAATTCTTCAGACTGCACGTTTAAAGATGCCTCTTTTTGAAGCACATCTTCTATAACAAATGAAGCCTGCTGCTCTTCTTCTGTTCCTGCAGGCCTCGGGCCTATCGCTTGTGCCAAGCGGGCGGCATATTCTTGGACATCTGCCATTTATTGCGCCTTTCATAGCGTTGTATCCTACGTTTGGACACAATTACCACACAGTATACGCTAACACTAAAATGAACCCAAATTTATGATAGATAATCGCGAATGGCAGAACATGCCACCGTTACGCGCGCTAGTTCAGAGTTCCATTGGTCAACATATGGGGTTCGCGCTTTGTTAAAAGCCGCCGATACATCGTCCGACGGCAACAAGGTTTGCTCAGCCATTAGCGATGCTGCTTGGGTTTCCAATTGATTATATGTGTCGTTAGCTTGCTGAAGAGTGGTTTTGTCACGATCGATATAAGCCTGCATAGAGGCTATGGCAGACTCCTGAGCTTTAATGCGCAAATTGACATATTCTATATATGTCGAAACAACCGCATCGGGATCGGCTGGTGTTTCGGGCTGTTGTTCGTTTTGGTTATCAGTTAATGCTTCGGGTTGCTGCTCACTTTTATCCTCAGCTGACGCTTCGGGTTGCTGTTTGTTTTCATCTTCGGAAGACCCCGTTGATGATTGAGAATCGGTTGACTCTACCGCATTCGACAGCGTTAACACTTCATTTTGCACGGAATTTAATTTTTCACTAGCTGTCTGTAAAGCTGCTAGACATTCTTCCGACTTTGCTTTCGACGCAGCCGCGTTTTCGGCATTTATATTTGATGTTAGCTCAGTAGCTTCTCTTGCCAAATCGTTCGCATGAAGAATATCGCCTACGGCACTTTCCGCATCTGAATAAGCCTTTTGGGCTGGCAGCGCAAACTCCATGTCGCTTGCAGCCATTTGTATTAAATTGAGCTGCGCATTTATAGCCGCTAACCCCTGATTGGCGGCTTCTTTGTCTGCAGGAAGCGTTAGATATTGTTGCGCATCTTCTATTTCAGATTTTAGATCGTGAAGGCGTTTGTCGTGTTGGCTTGATTGCGTCTGCGCGGTTTTATAGTTTGACTCAAGGTCGGAATATGACTTAGTGCCAATGTTTTGCACCAAAGCATCGTTAATTGAATCGTTAAACGGCTGTAGCTGGTCGCATTCGTCCAGAACTTTTTGAAGAACAGACTTCGTATATGCCACATGATCTAACTGGCGCTGCACGTTTACCACAACAATAGAAGCCACAACGACCACTATCGCAGCCACAGCCAATGTTATTGCTGCTGCCATAAGCCGCCTGCCGCGACGTCGTTTTGTACGACGTGCGTTTAACTCTTCTTGCGGAAGTTCCCAAGCCGGACGTGCAGGAGAGCCCTGATCTTGCGCAGCAGCATTACTTTTTGCATGCAAAACACTGAACGATATTTCGTTCGATGTACCTTGGGTACTAGGCTTGATATGCCCTACATCACCTGACTTTTTTCTATTACCAAACATGTCTTCGCGACTTAGTCTTTCCGCATATCTTAGCGATTCCGCACCGCTATTTCCTTAATTATTTCTGCGGTTGGCATTATACGAACGTCGCAACTTGGCATCGATTTTAGGAACACTTTCCCGTAACCTTTTGACAGCAGACGCGTATCAGCCAATACCACTATTCCTTCATCTTCAGCTTTTCGAATTAGCCTACCTACAGCCTGTTTTACTTCTAATACCGCCTGAGGCAGCACCCATTTTCGCCAAGCCGCATCGTCGCGGGCGCTGCGTTCACATGAAAGCGGGTCGCTTGGTTTCGAAAAAGGAAGTTTGGGCAAAACAACACCGCGTAGTGTAGAGCCGGGCGCATCGAAGCCTTCCCAGAAACTTTTAAGCGCAAAAAGCGAAAGTGTTTCATCGGAGAGAAAGTCGTCGCGCAAGCCTTTTACTGAAACCCCCCAGCGCTGACAAACTAAGCGCAAATCTGCGGTTTTTAAATGTGGAGCCACTTCCGCAAAACAAGTATCCATTTCCTTGCGATTAGTAAAAAGAGTAAGCATTGAGCCGCCCTGCGCCACATGCAATTCCTTTAACAATTCGCACAATTGCGGAATGTACGCTGTAGCTGTAGGGTCAGGCAAATCGTTGGGTACATATATTGTCATGTTTGAATCGAAGTCGTATGTAGAGCCTAGAGCCAATGTTTTTGCCTGCGACTGAGGAGAAGTGTTTAGACCCATCGCTTCCATAAAAGGTCTGAAAGAATCAGCAACAGTAAGTGTGGCAGATGTAAAAACCACAGAATGTGTGTCTACATAAAGGGTTTCGTCTAATTTAGCGCCTACGTTATATAGCTGTGCCGTTATAGTGCTGCCGCCGCGATCGTGCTTTCTTGCTAAATTGGCTGAATACACATATATTTCCGATGGATGCACGAAAATAGCATCAGCTGCAGTTATGACATCTTTTAATTCATAAGCAACAGATGCAATTTCGCGCTGTACCACAGCAGCACCTTGTGCATCTTCCATATAACCAACAAGCTCTTGGCATACATTTACAAGTTTTTCGGAAGCGTCAATCAAAATTTGAGCCATTGCAATTAAGCTCTGAAACACTTCGCTGCGGCGCATTTCTTCATTAATCCACAAGTCAACGTATTCATAGCTAGATTTTTTCTGTGTGTCAAAATAAAGAAGGTCGCGAACATGGGAAGCAAATTCACTTTCCGCTTGCGAGAATTTTCTGCCAGCATCCTTCGCTTTTGAAGTTAGCGCATAAAACAAAGTGCCGAAATCGGCTTGCGATGCTTCCGCAGCAACTGTAGCCGACATATTTTCGCCTGTGCTGGCAGGACCTATTACGTTGCGCTCTGCTCGAACAAACACATTGCGTGCGCTTTCTTCAGCCGACACCCTAGCTGCTAAATTGTTGAGCGCGTCTACCGCCAATTCCAACGACAAAGCCCGGCGGGCTTCCATTTCGGCACTATGAGCCTCATCTATTACCCAATATCGTATTGGAGGCAATAATCCGTGGTCTGCTGCTATGTCGCAAAAGAATAGGCTATGATTTGTTACTACTATATCGGATGCTTCCGCTTTACGGCGTTGACCGTGCACAAAACACGCCGCACCAAAAAATGGGCATTTTCGACGCATGCAATCGTGACTTGTTGTGGTTATGGTGCGCCGTGGCAACAGGCGATAATCTATTTTCAAAGAATCCATGTCATCGTATTCAGTTTGCTGAATAAATGAAAGCAGCGCCGCTATGGCTGGAGCCTGCGTATGTTCTTCACCCTGCACGGCTACCATGCGCGCCCCTTCGCGCATAATGCGTTCAACCTTTCTCAAACACGGATAATGAGTAAAGCCTTTTAACGGGGCATATGTCAGAGTTTTTCCAGTGGTTTTTTGCAACGATTCAGAAAGGGCAGGCAGTTCGTGATAAATCAGCTGATCCAAAAGAGCATTACTTTTTGTGGCAATTCCAACATTTATGTTGTTTTGTAAAGCAGTAAGCGCTGCTGGCACCAAATATGCCATAGATTTACCAACACCAGTACCAGCTTCTACCACTAAATTATCAGAAGTAGCAAACGCCGTTCGCACAGCTTGCGCCATTTGCAATTGTTCATCTCTTTGGTGGTAGTCTTCAAAAATAGTACCAATAATGCCGGTTTCAGAGAACGCTTCGTCTATTTCGTTTTTAGTGGGAAATTCCAAAACCTCTGGTACGTTTATGCCTGCTCGTTGCGCCAATTCTGCCGATATCATTGTTGCCGCATCGTTTTTAGCTTTACCCATTTTCCGTGCCACATTCTGGCGTTCTTGTTTGAGCGAAAATGGTTCGATATGCGGCGATTCGTCGTTGGCTTCACCTATATTAAGGGTGGTTGAATTAGCTGGACTGGGCGTATTTTCATTTTGCAAATTGTTCTTTTGTGCCTTGTTCGCAAAATAAGCAAAAACAATACCTGTTGGCCATTCTGTAGGCGGCGCTAGTTGAGCGATTTCTCGAACAAGCGATGCGGGCATGGCTTCTACCGCTGCCAACAGTAGTCGATATAGCGCACATGTTGCTGCAACATCTTCATCAGCACGATGAGTAGACAGTGGAGCATCAAATGCACGTACAAGGTCTATCAATCGATGTGATTTCATGCGCGGCAGCGCTATGCGCGCCAGTTCCAACGAATCAATCCAAATATTTTCAAGCAAAGGGTATCCCGCTGGATGTTTTGTTGTAAAACTGCGATCAAATGCAGCGTTATGAGCAACAAGTTTCGCATCCCCTACAAATTCCACTAATCCAGCTAAAGCTGTTTGCGGGTCAGGAGCGCCTTCCACATCACTGTCGTGAATATTTGTAAGATGTGCTACTTCGTCAGGTATTGGCATGCCCGGATTAACAAAGGTTATATACCAATCTGTTATTATGCCGTGTTCAATACGGGCGGCGGCTATTTGGGTTAATTCGTCTTTACGCAACGAAATCCCAGTAGTTTCCGTATCTATAACGACTATATTGCGATCGAATTCGCCATAGTCAGCATTTTCAGCATTTGCTATAAGCGATGCATAGCGCTCTATAATTGCGGGGGACGTGCCGTCTAATATGAATTTCGCTATTTTATGAGGCATGTTGGCATTTTCCTACCTTTTGTGTTTAATACAGACTGATACACTATGCGGCATACAATGCGCCTGTTTATTATGTTTTACTGCTGCGTTTTCTATGTGCATGCTATTCTAATATGAACCGCATTCCTAACCATTATAGAACGGAGCGAATTTGAGCGACTACTTCGGCAAATACGCTGACTTTCAGACTATATCGAAAAAAGATGCTGGGCAATTGTTAGGCGCCGACAATATGATTGGTGATGTGCTTGATATTGTTTGTGAATTAGATGGCGGAAAACATTGCGCATGGCTTGTTAATAGATTTAGTAAGCGTATTGGCATGCTTGATCCGTCGGTTTCACGCGAAATTAGCCTTGCAGCTGCACGAGAAATGGAAACTCGCGCAGTTTTATCTTTTGTTGCGTTTACAGATCATCCTGACGAGGGTCATTATTGGGGACAAGTAGCAATTATATGTTACGCAAAATCTTGCGAAGATGCGTTTGGGCAATTTATAAAACACGTTTCCAAAATGATGGCTGATGGAACACGTATAGCTGTAAACCTTGGAAATGATGCTATTGCTCGCATTATTGAAAGTAATGGCGAATGGCTTCCCACCCAAACAATTAGTATGCCTGAAAAAACAAAGGGTACCGCCATTGTAAAGAGCCGTCGATCTATCACAGATAAGCTAATAGAAACGGGACGTACTGGAAACAAAGGATGTTTTGTAGTTAGCTGGGTTTTCCTATTAGCTTTAGTTACTGTACTTATTTTTGGGCTCAAGTCGTGCTTTTTTAGTGCGTAATTTAGTGCTTGGCTTAATAAGGCGCACTTTCTCAGCATATAGCTTGATACAGCGCTTTTTTATCAACGCCTAACCTAATGAAGTACACATTCTCAACGCCCAGCTTAATGCAGCGTGCTTTTTAATGCAGCGTGCTTTTTCTGCACCGAATATAATGGGTCGTTCTAATAAGTCGCACTTTTCGACGCCGGATGTATTTTTATACCTAACCTAAAACGGATGGTTCAAACTTAACATGCTTTATGCACGGTTTAAAGCATCTCTTATAAACCCGGTACACAGCTCTGGAAAAGAAATACCCACCGTTTTAGCTGCATCCGGTAATAAAGATGTTTGCGTCATTCCGGGTAGCGTATTTGTTTCCAACGCCCATGGTTGTCCATTTTTGTCCAATATAAAATCGGTCCTAGAAACCCCACTACACCCCAACACCTTATGCGCACACATCGCAAAACGCTGAATGGTTTTAGTTATATCTTCGTCTATCCTAGCTGGGCAAATATGTTCCGACCCACCGAGTGCATACTTTGCTTCAAAATCGTACGATTCATTTTTTGGCACAATTTCTATAATGGGCAGCGCCTTTAAATCTTTATCGCCAAGAACTACTACTGTTAATTCAGTTCCATTGATATAGCGCTCTACTAATACTGTATCGTCATATTCAAATGCATTATTTATCGCATTCTCAATAGCAGTAGCTCCTTCTTCGATATATACCCCAACAGAGCTGCCTTCTGAAGCCGCTTTTATCACACATTTGCATCCATTTTCATTACAACCACTAACCTTCTGTAATACTTCTTTTATATCAAACCCATCAGCCCTCTTTATAACAGCACATTGCGGTGTGGGAATTCCTGCATCTTTATAAAATAGCTTTGCTACTGTTTTATCCATACACGCCGCACTAGCCAAAACGCCAGACCCCGTATAAGGGAGTCCAACAGTCTCCAAAAATCCCTGCAACGCACCATCTTCACCACCACGACCGTGAAGACACAAAAACGCTACATCAAAACCCCCGTCTATTAAACGCTTTAGATCTTCCTTCCGAGCTGGATCTAATCGCTCTACATTAAAATTCGCATCTTCTAATGCTTTTTGAGCTCCATCACCAGATGCTAAAGATATTTCGCGTTCGCTGCTATTTCCGCCCGCTAATAAAGCAACTCTTATATTTTCTGGGTTAATTATATCATACATTTGTTCTACTTTCAACATCACTTATACATTTGGGTTATACATTTGGGTGGAAGTATAACAAAGCCTAATCGCTTATCTGAACACAATTTAATTAACTTTTTGTTTCACGTGAAACAAATTAGGCAACTCTCACAATTCTGTATTAACCAAATTAATTTATAAAAGCAATATTAAATGTTTCACGTGAAACATTTTTGTATAATGAACTTATGGATATTTATTCTTACAGTTTAGAAGAGCTTGAAGAAACGCTTACACAATTGCGTTTACCAAAATACCGCGCAAAACAAATTTATGAATGGTTACATACTCATAATGTTTCTTCTTATGACGAAATGACAAATCTTCCAAAAGCTTTAAGGGAGCAACTTTCTCAAATTTTTCCACTCTCCAAAACCGAAGTCATAGAATGTCTTCAATCTGAAGATGGAACGCGAAAATATCTACTTCAATTATCGGATGGATTAGTTACAGAGACTGTTGGAATCCCTTCAACTTCTTCAAATGATGTTTCTATTGATCAATTTGAATCTTTTAACACCCAAGAAGAATTGGCTGATCAAAGCATCACCCAACAAAATTTTAATAAACGACTTACTGTTTGTTTTTCTACACAAATAGGATGCCCTGTGGGATGTATTTTTTGCGCAACTGGTAAAGAAGGTTTTTCTCGTAATTTAAAAGCTCAAGAAATTATTGATCAAGTTACCTTTGTACATAAAGATTTTAATCAACGTATTAGTAATGTAGTTGCAATGGGACAAGGAGAACCTTTTCTCAATTATGACGAATTACTTATAGCATTACGCCGTTTAAATACTGATAAAGGTTTCCTTATTGGCGCACGACATATTACAGTTTCAACTTGTGGGATTCTTGATGGTATTAATAAATTTGCTGAAGAACCTGAACAGTTTACATTAGCTATATCACTTCATTCAGCAATACAATCTAAGCGTGATCTACTTATGCCGTCAATGAAAAATCAACCATTATCTAAATTAAAAAATTCTATCCAAAACTATATTGATATAAAAAATCGCCGTGTAACATTTGAGTATTTAATGATTAACGGATTAAATGATGGCAAAGAAGATCTTTTAAATCTTATAAATTTCTGTGAAGGATTACTTTGCCACGTAAATTTAATTCCTCTTAATGCAATTAATGCGGACCTAAAACGCTCTCCAATGAAAATTATTCAAACATGGATTAAAGAATTGGAATTGAATCATATTTCGGCAACTATACGTAATTCTAAAGGCTCTGATATTTCTGGAGCATGTGGACAATTAAAACGTAATCGTATCTAAAGTAAGCAACTAAAATGTTTCACGTGAAACATTTTAGTCTTATATATTGTCTCTTATTAAAAAGCCATCTTTTGATGGCTTTTTAAATATTAAGAAACAGTAGCTATCAATTCTTCAAATAGTCTTTTTAAATCAGTTTCATCTTTAAATTCAATCTCTATTTTGTTCTTACCATTAGAAGATTTAACCTTAACAGGTGTTTTTAAAACATCTTTTAGAGCCTTAGCAACTGTCTTGAAAGTTTGAGGTAATACATCTTTTTCTCTCGCTCTTTCGCCGGGTTTTAACGACATAAGTCTAGCTAAAGATTCCGTTTCTCTAACAGTAAGTTTTTTCTCTTTTAACTTTTCAGTTAGCTTTTCACGACCCTCTTTTGACTGAATAGATAAGATAGCTCGTGCATGACCAGCTGTAATTTTGTCCTCAAATAAAAGTTGCTGTGCGTCTTCTGGTAGCTCTAATAATCTCAAAGCATTTGCAACCGTCGAACGCCCTTTTGACATTGATTGAGCTATATCAGCCTGTGTCATCTTTTTTCTATCCATAAGGCGCTTATATCCATAAGCCTCTTCAATCGGATTCAAATCTGAACGCTGTACATTTTCGACCAAAGCTAATTCAAGTGCTCTATCGTCATCCACTTCTTTGATACGAACAGGTACTTTATCTATACCGGCTAATTTACACGCTTGCCAACGGCGTTCCCCAGCAATAATTTGATATTTATTATTACCTATTGGTCTTACAAGAATAGGTTGTAACAATCCGTCCTGTTTAATAGATTTAGCTAATTCTTCTAATTCATCTTGTTTAAAATTAGTTCGTGGCTGATCTGGATTTGGAGATATATCACTAACAGGTATTTCATCCATTCTTTTCTTAACAGCAGCTAGTAATTCTTTTTCTGAAAGAATTTCGCTACTTTTATTCAGATATGAGTTGGGCTCTACTTTATCTTCTCTAACGCTTTCTTTAATAATTTCAACTTGAGAATTTTTCATAGATGTACTCGTAGATGTTTCACGTGAAACATTCGCGTAGTCAAAATCTTCCTCATATTCAACTTGATCGCGTTTTGTAGTGCGTTCTTGGGGCTGTTCTACGGGACCACCCATTAAAGAACTTAATCCCCTACCTAATCCACTTCTCACTGGTTTAGCCACGTTCTATCACTTCCTTAGCAAGTTCCATATAAGCAATTGCACCTTTTCCACGAGGGTCATACTCAGTTATAGGTTGTCCAAATGATGGTGCCTCTGACAATTTTACCGTTCTAGGAATAACAGTATTAAAAACTATTCTTCCGAAATACCCTTTAACTTCATCTACAACTTGATTAGATAAAGTGGTACGGCTGTCATACATAGTTAATAAAACACCATAAATATCTAAAGTTGGATTCAGACGCGATTTGACACGTTTCATTGATTCAAGAAGTTTTGTCACACCCTCCAATGCATAAAATTCACATTGAATGGGAATAAGTAGTTTATCTGCAGCAACTAAAGCATTTACTGTGAGAAGCCCTAAAGATGGGGGACAGTCTATCAAAATAAAATCATATTTGCCGCGCATAGTACCTACAGCATCTTTAAGTCTATTTTCCCGCGCCATTTCCGATACTAACTCAACTTCAGCACCAGCAAGGTTAATAGTGGCAGGAACAACATCTAAACCATGACATATATCTGGAATAATTACGTCTTCTATTGGACAGTCTGCAAGAATAACATCATATATGCATCTATCAACAAGAGATTTTTCAATTCCTAAACCACTAGACGAATTCCCTTGTGGGTCTAAATCTACAAGTAAAACCTGTTTCCCTAGTTCACCGAGGGCAGCAGCCAAATTAACCGCAGTAGTAGATTTACCAACTCCGCCTTTTTGATTAATGATTGCTATAATTTTTGTCTGTCCAACAACTCTTTTAACAGGATTTTTTTCTTTATATGACTTAATTTCACGATGAGAAGAAATATCTTCCTGTGGATGAGTTATATCACGAATAACCACTTCGACATCTTCAATAGGATCTGTAATTTCTTCTACTGAGTTTGACTTAGAACTACTGCGTTTACGACCATCAAGCAACCCCATATAAAACTCCCTTCAAGGCTGTTTCTAACGAGTATATCAAACGTAACTCTAATAAATGTTTCACGTGAAACATTTATTAGAGTTATTAGAGCTATATAATTGTTTCACGTGAAACAATTTTTTAATGTTTGGAGCGTAAGGCCGCAAATAACGTATTTGATAAATCATTACGCCTTCTCTTAACCGCCTGATCTATAGTTACGCAAACCCCTTCAAACGATTCCTTTATATCTGTATTAGTAAAACGTAGAACTTCTATTTCTTCCATTTCTAGATATAAAGTTCTAATTTCATCATATCTAATGGCGCGAGTGTTGTAATGAGAATCTCCATCCAATTCTATACATAATCTAACTTTATTGCAGTAAAAATCAAGAATATAATTTCCTACAACTTTTTGTGCACAAAATCTTGGTTCATACTCTCTAAGGAATTTGTACCATAATTTCTTTTCTGCCCATGTCATATTATTCCGTAATTCTTTGGCTCGTTCAGCCATAATGTGACGATGTGAACTACACATATATATCCTTTCTCTCAGATATATAAAGTGTAGCAATCAAACCTTACAGAAATATAATACGGTTCAACATAAAAATCTTGTTTAGACCTTGCAAAAACCTTGCATGAATCTAACAAAAATCTTGTATTAATTCATTAAAAACCTTGCATAAAACTTACAGAAATCTAACAAGAATCTATTCATAAGGTAAAATCGTTTTACTTATACTTAAAAATGTTTCACGTGAAACATATGGAGATATAAATGAATGATTTAATTGAACAATATTTAAGATCTGTATTGTTGATAAATAATAAAATTAATTTAACGAATATAAGAAATTTTGAAGAAGCAAAACTTCTTCATATAGAAGATTCTCTTGCTGTTATAAAGGAACTGAATGAAGCACCTAAAGGTTTATATGGAGATATGGGTTCAGGTGGCGGATTCCCGGGAGTTCCTCTTGGAGTAGTTTCTGGAAGAAATACAATCCTTATAGATTCAGTAAAAAAGAAAATGGCAGCAATAAATCAAATACTAACTGATTTAGGTTTATCTGAACATATTTCAGTATGTGATCAACGTATAGAAGAATTGTCATTAGAAAAGAAGGAAGAATTTTCTGTATTAACTGCAAGAGCCCTTTCTAATTTATCATCTCTTTTAGAGTTAGCTTCTCCTCTTTTAAAGATAGGTGGAAGACTTATTTGTCTTAAATCGCATACAGATGAAGAGTTAAAAGCAGCAAAACAGATTAAGAAAGAAACAGGAATGAGTTTTTTATCAAAAAGAAGTTATATTTTAAGCGATGACAAAACTTACAGAGAATGTATAGTGTTCGAAAAAGTTACACAACCATCAATTCAATTACCAAGACGTGTAGGGTTAGCTCAAAAAAAGCCTTTAATTTCTAAGTAAAAATTGTTTCACGTGAAACAATTAACTTTGATAGCTAAAATGTTTCACGTGAAACACTAAACCAACCTAAAAACTTAGTTTGAATTCGGTATAACTATAACGTGTCGAGTATTTCCTTCGCCTTCAGAAATAGTAGTTACTTTATTATTATCTTTTAATGTTACATGAATAATTCGGCGTTCATATGGAGTCATAGGATGAAGGCTAACATTCCTATGTTGAGTAACAGCGCGGCTTGCCGACGACCTAGCAATAGATTCAAGTTTTTGTCTTTGACGTCCTTTATAACCCTCAACATCGATAACAATAGGATATCTATAACCTAATTCACGAATAATAATAGAATTAAAAAGAGTTTGGAGGGCATCTAGAGTATTACCGTGTCTACCAATCATTACTGCAAGATCATTTCCGGTAATATCTAAGATAAGTTCTCCTTCATCCCCTTCATATTCATCAATAACAACTTCACCGATATTAAAATGCTTTAGAATGTTCTGTAGAATAGTAATAGATTTATCAGCAATCTCATCTAATTCTTCTTCAGAAACTTCAGATTGAATATCATCTTCAATATTAAATTCTTGTTCTTCCGTCATCATAACTCCTTATTAACCAAAATGTTTCACGTGAAACATTATTCATATCAAAATAAACTAATGCTTTTTATGTTGACGTTGCTTTTTTTGTTTACGAACTACATCAACCTCAACAGGTTTTACTTCTAATTTCGCAGCTGCTTCTTCAGCGGCATCTGCTCTGCGACATCTCGAAAGAGTGAATTGATTCTGCGCAATACCAATAAGTGAAGAAACACCCCAGAAAAGAAGTACACCAGCAGGAGAACCCCATGAAATCCAAAGCATAAACAAAGACATAAGAATTCCCATAATCAAAGTTTGATTACGCATTTTATTGTCTTTATTCTTTAATTGCTGTTGAATCATAGGGAAGAATGTTGCACCAGCAAAAATAATCATAAGAATTAAATAGGGAACAAATGTTCCAATTCCTTCACTAAATGCACCGGCTGGTGTTTGAGTAAGACTCGGAACGAGGTTATAGAATGAAATAGCTCCCGGATCCCCTTGAATGTAATCTCCAATATTCCGAAGAACCTGAAAAAGTGCAATAAATATAGGCATCTGTAATAACATTGGAAGACATCCAGCCAATGGATTAAACTTCGCTTCAGCATAAAGTTTTTGCATTTCTTGGCTAAGTCTTACCTGATCACCTGCATATTTTTCCTGTAGCTTTTGCATTTGAGGCTGAATCTTTTGCATTTTGTAATTTGATTTAGCCTGCTTATGCATAAGGGGTGCTACAAGAATACGGAAAATTACCGTAATAATAATTATAGATAAACCCCAGTCTCCTACTAAACCGTAGAAAAAATCGATAACATTAAATATCCATTGCAAGATAACTTCCCACATAGTAGGTTAATCCCTTTCTAATGAATTTACATATCTGGAACCGGATCATATCCATGAGGACCACCCGGACGACAACGTAATAATCTTTTGATAGTTAAAATAAAACCTTTTCGGAATCCAAATCTTCTAAACGCTATCAATCCATATTCCGAACAACTCGGAATAAAACGACAAGAAGATGGTAATAAGGGTGAAATAAGAGTTTTATAAAGCAAAATTAAACCTATGGCTAAGTTCATAGGAATATTTTTAACAAATTTCGGAATTCTATTCCGCACCCGGTTCCACCAAACCTAATTCTTGCAGTGTATTTTTTATAGTAGAAGACACTTTACTATAATTAGCTTCTGTAAGTGAATGTTTTGCTACTAATAGTACATCGTAACCAGACCACGGACCATTAAACTGTTTAGTTAATTCACGTAGCCTACGTTTTGCGCGATTACGCCAACAAGCATTTCCATTTTTTCTGCCAGCAATAAAAGCAACACGGCCGTTTAGACCGTGTTCAAAATCTGCATCTAGGCTAAGTTTTTCAAGATTTTTAGGAAAAATAATCACCGTAATATATTTATTAGATGACTTCTTACCTTCCTTAAATATCTTAGAAATCTCAGCGTTTGATTTAATAGTTTCCAATTATTTTAGACACAGAGACGCTTACGACCTTTTGCCCGGCGACGAGATAATACTGCACGACCGCCTTTAGTGGACATACGGGCACGGAAACCATGACATTTAGCACGCTTGCGCTTATTTGGTTGATATGTACGTTTCATTATGAATCCTTTTCTAAAAAGAGCAGTTTGAAAAGTATATCTCACCTGCGGAAACTGTCAATGAAATTCGATAAGTGGATATTATTTAGATGGGGTATATAAATGTTTTAAGAAATAATAAATATAATAAAGACGGTTTAAAAGGTGAAAAGTTGCAAATCACCAGTGTAAATATGAGATTTTATTCAAATATTTAGGTTAAGAAAATGTAGCTGAAATACACAGCATTTTTAATAGAAAAAATCTTTACACAAAAAATTATTAAAAAAGTAGAAAAAATTGCTAGTTTTCATAGATATATTCACCAGTATTTAAGTTTTTCAGATATTTCAATCTGTTAAAACGGGTGAAAAATGTTTCACGTGAAACATTTTTCAAGTTAGAGACTATGATTGTTTTTATTACCAATGTGGAATAGCTGTAGATAAGAAAGTATCAAAATTTTATAAATTAAAGTTCTTTAATCATTTGTTTTAAGGCTTCTAATTCTTCTTGTACATCTCTGTTTGTTATGATCATCTTCTCAACTTTAGAAACTGAATGCATAATGGTCGTATGATCACGATTAAATTTCTTCCCTATATCATTAAAAGGTAGATCTAATAACTGCCGGCAAAGATATATAGCTATTTGTCTCGGATAAGTTACTCCTCTATCACGTGCTGGACCAATTAAGTCAGAATGTTTTACCTTATAAAATTGTTCAACTTCTTTTTGTATATCTTCAACAGTAAGATTTTTGCGAATTCCCCCAGAAAAATGATTCTCTAAAAGCTGACTTACATCACCAATTGAAATGGTGTCTCTCTGTAAGAAATTAATATGATAAATAACTATAGTTAAAGCACCTTTTAATTCTCGGATATTAGATCCAGAATTTTCTGCAATATAAAATTGCACATCTTCAGGAATGGAAAGATTTTCATTTCCTTCAGATTTTCTGTACATATTTATATAGCTTTTAACAATTGCAAGTTTTGTTTCAACTTCAGGTGGTTGAATATCTATTGTGCCACCTTGCACAAACCGAGAACTATAACGTTCATCTATGTCTATATTTTTTGGGGCGCGGTCTGCGGAAAGAACTATTTGTTTTCCTTGATTTGTTAACTTATTAAAAATTTGGAAAACAATATCTAAAGTTTGTTTTTTACCTTGCAAAAATTGAATATCGTCAACTAATAATACGTCGGCAGCTTCGTAATATGTTTTAAAATTTTTGTAACTTGATTTTTCACGATCGTGTTCAGCTACCGCATCGGTATACCCGCTAATTAACTCTTCAGAGTCAACGTATATTGTGTGAAGGTGTGGCTGAGTTTCATTTATATAATTTTGTATAGCGCGCATTAGATGCGTTTTTCCAAGCCCGCTTTTCCCGTAAATAAATAGAGGATTAAGTGCTGTATTGCCCGGCATTTCCGCGACTTGAACTGCCATAGAATATGCCATGCGGTTTGATTCACCAATAACAAAATTTTCAAATGTAAGAGAAGACAATACTTGCTCGTGTTGTACTGAATCTGGTTTTGCTGAACTTATATCAACAACTGAATCTTCATTTAAATTTGATTCAACCGGTAAAAATGTTTCACGTGAAACATTTTGTACGTTTATTGGCTCAATAGGAGAAGATTTTGGTGTGTTAATTGTAGTTCTTATAGGTTTAGGTTCTTCACCTATATTATTGATGTTTGATTGATTAGGAATAGGATTAATGTTCTGCGTTTGAGATAATTGAGAAACTTGGGTAGTTTCAATAGATATCGATTCCGCTGGTTCTTCTTTTACTTCATCAATTTCAACAACAACTATAAAAGGCATTCCATATAAGTCTTGTAATGCACGTTGTATAGCAGTTATAAAGCTTTTTTCAGCCCACGATTTTAAAAATGCATTCTCAGTTGTAAGCATAAGAAATCCATCGCTTATAGCTTGTGGCTGTAAGCGTGATGCTAGTGCGCTAAATTGCAAACTGTCAACATCATTGTATGACACCACACGCTGGCAAACATTTGCCCATTTTTGTTTTAAAGTGTCACTATTCATACTTAAGAATCCATCTTCTTAGTTATTGTTCTAGTTTTCATTATGATACCAGCCGAAAGATTATATTGTGGAAAACTAGAGAGATTCAATAATATTACGTCCGAGATTACTAAGAATACGCTTCTTTCCAAGTTTTTCAATAATTCCCGATTCTTCTAACTTGCGTAATTCGGAATGAGTGCTTGAAAGTGGGATATCTGTCATATTTGATATGTCTTGGACTCCAAGAGTGCTTTCATTTTTAAATAACGAAAGAATTTGTTGAGATCTTTTTGAAAGAGAAGATAAAACTATTTCGGAAGGTATATTAGAGACTTGCGAAGTTGTTGTAGGTATATTTGGTGTGTGCTTTTCAAAATTAGAAGTTTTTTGAGGGGTTAAACTAAGCGTTACTACTGAGCCACCATTTAAATTATCATCTAATGTAAGTGTGCCGTGCTTTACATCTAAGTATTCTCGAACAATAGGTAATCCAGAACCTACTCCGTCTATATATTTTTTCATTTCTTCAGTTGCTGAAGAAAAACCCGGAAGTTGCGCGCGTTGCTTATCGCTAATTCCGGGACCTTGGTCGGTAAATCGTATTGTATTTCCATCATCCATAATAGAAACAACTATTTCGCGAAAATCTGCATGAATAAAATTTTCAGTTACTTGCTTTATAGCGCTGAAGGGAATACCTCCACCTGCTTGGCGGGATAAGTTGTATATTTGAGAAGATAACTCTCCGATAAAATTAGTAGTATTAGCTGGTGGTACCTCAATTATTTGAGGAGAACTAAGCATATCGTCATATAAGGCGATGCGCGCTGCATTAGGTACAAAAGAGTAGTCCAATTTTGCATCTCCTTTCAATGACGCTTTAAAGAGCAAGTTAATTACTTTAGGTAAAGAAGTATGACACTTTTTCTGAAATATATATCAAATACTGGTGAAAAAATAGAGGTCGATAAAAGTTTTCAACATTTAATTCAGAAAAAGTGGAAAATATTTAAGTAGGTTGAAAAAAATCTATGAATTTTTATAAGGCATTGTTAAATATTTTTTAGATTTTAGCTTGATTTTTTAGAAAAATTAGTTTCCCCAGTTAAGTTACTTATAAAAATATCAAGTTATATCTTGAGTACAATAAACTAATCCCGTCAAGCGAAATTATGTTCTATTTTTGAATTGTAATTGTATTATCCCAGCTAGATACCAATAAATTAAAATAAAATAAAAAGTACGCACGAAGATTTCAACAGTGCAAAATAAAAGAAAAACAAGGTAGAACTGCGATAGTTAAAAGTTTTACACAAATTTGATAATTAAAAGAAAAGTTTTCAACATTTTCCACAATTCAGTATTAAACGACTAGGAATAAAACCGATAATACTATTTAGATTTTCATATTTTTTCACAATTTGCTGAAAGTTTCGGGATTTTTCAAACTATTTGAGATATTAAAAATAAAAATAAAAATATTTTCTGAAAAATTATTTTTGTCAACATTTTCATACAGTAATTTGATATTTCAAATATATATTGAATGTAAAATATGAAATAAAAACAAGACCAACCTTTGAGATTAATCGGTTATTTTTATAAATAAAGCGATGCCGGAATTAACTATATATTAAGAATATTCGCACTGTATAATGACAAATAAATTCAGCAATATAGGGAGCATGAATGAAATTCACTATTAACAAAACAGAACTACAAAATGCGCTTTCAGTGGTACTAAAAGGTGTATCTACACGCTCTACTTTACCAGTTTTATCTGGAATTATGTTGGATGTTAGTGGCGATGAAGTGGTACTTCAATCGACCGACCTAGAATATTCTGTGAAATATATTTTGCCGGCGCTAGTAGATGAACCCGGAAAAACCGTCGTTCCCGGTAAATTATTCAATGATATTGTCAAAAATCTTGCTGATGCAGCTGTTTGTATTCAAGAGTCTGATAACACCGCTCATATTACATGCGATACTTCATCTTTTTCAGTACGTACACTTAACTATGAAGACTTCCCCGGTTTTCCGCACGTAGAAACCGATAGTGAATTAGAAATTCCATTTATCCAATTTCAAGATATGGTTCGTCGTGTTTCGCGAGTAGTATCACGCGACGAAAGCCGTGCTATATTAACAGGTGTTCTTATCACGTTAGAAGAACATGTATTACGAATGGTTGCTACTGATTCCTATCGTCTTGCTATAACAGAAATTCCAATGCCAGATTCTGCTGCTGAAGATTTTGAAGCAGTTATTCTTGGGAATTTTCTTAATGAAATTGCAGCATTGCCAAGAAATGAAGGTAATGTTTCTATTGCTTTAGCGGAAAATCAAATAGTTGCAAAATGTGGACCGGTTACATTTATTAACAGACGTATCGAGGGCAACTATCCAAATTATAAGCAGTTACTTCCAAATACTTATACATCCCGCGCGCAAATAGATGTGAAAGAACTAGCAGCAAGTGTTAAGCGTGCAGCTTTATTAAGTTCATCAACTGCACCTATGCGTTTCGATTTAAATATAGCATCGCAAACTACGCAAATAACTGTTTCTGCGCCTGATGTTGGTACTGCGCAAGAAACTATAGTTTGCCAAATTGAAGGCGAAGATATACAAATTGCTTTTAATTCTTCGTATGTACAAGATGGACTGTCTGCTATAAGCGGAGAAAAAGTATATTTGGAAGTGCAATCCGATATGAAACCGGGTATTTTGCGCGCTGAAGAACCAGAAAATTATTTGTATCTCATAATGCCTGTACGTATATAGTTTTTATAGTCCGCATGTTGCGTATTTCAGATATCTATTTGCGCGATTTTAGGTCGTACAATCGGCTGCACCTTGAAGTGCCGGGTAAGTTAACGGTACTGGTTGGTCCTAATGCAATAGGAAAAACTAATATTGTAGAGGCGATACAGCTGCTTACATCTATGCAGTCTTTTCGTCATTCAAAAACAGCGGAACTGCTTCGCTATGGTGCATCTAATTCGCGAGTTGAAATAAAAGCCAGCGACGGGAATAGAGAACTTGAAATTGCACTCGCACTTGAAGAGAAGGCGCGGCATTATAAATTGAATGGTAAAGCAAAGCGTGCATCGGATTTACGCGGACTAGTTCCATCGGTTGCTTTTACACCAGACGATTTGAATCTAATAAAAGGTTCTCCCAGTAAACGGCGTGATTCTTTAGATGCACTAGGCGCTCAGTTAAATAAAAATTATCATGTTATACAAAAAGATTTTGAAAAAGTACTGCACCATAAAAACAAACTTCTTAAAGACGGCGCAAAAAACATGCTAGATGCGATAAATGAATTATTTGTACGTGTAGGATCGCAGTTAGAGAATTATAGACACGCATTATTCACCAGAATTGAGCCTGAAATTACGCGCAAATATCAACAAATATCTGGTGGAGAAAAGCTTAGTGGTACGTATGTTTCTTCATGGATGAATGAAGAAAACTTTTATGAAGACTTACAAAAAGCGGTCGAAGCGAACACCGCAGCCGAATTAAATGCTGGGCGCACACTTGTTGGACCAAATCATGATCGTATCGAATTTGCCATTAATGATATGGATGCTGGCAAATTTGCCAGTCAGGGTCAACAACGATCGGCTGTATTAGCTTGGAAACTTGCCGAGGCTGAAATAATAGAAGACCTTCTAGGCACTTTGCCTATTTTGTTACTAGATGATGTAATGAGTGAATTGGATGGCGATCGCCGCAGCGCTCTGGTTGATTATTTACAACGCGATTCTCAAACATTCATAACTACTACAAATATGGACTATTTCGACAAAAAAGCAATTTCAGATGCACATATAGTGAAATTACCCCTTCAAACAGGCTGAAATTTCGCCGTTTAAGATAGCATATTAGTAAAAAACGACTATTTGTATGATAAAATTGGAAAACGGCGCTCTAAACGCCTCAAATCCCATAAACAAATAGGAGCGTGTTAATGGCAGCTAAACCGGAGAATTACGGTGCGTCTGATATTCAGGTGCTCGAAGGCTTGGAAGCAGTTCGTAAGCGTCCAGGTATGTATATTGGCTCTACTGGTCCACGTGGACTTCATCATTTAGTTTACGAAGTGGTGGACAATTCTGTTGACGAAGCACTAGCAGGTTATTGCGACACAATAGAAGTTTGGATTCATCCCGATAATTCCGTTACTGTTGCCGACAATGGTCGTGGTATTCCTGTAGAAAAACACCCTAAAGAAAAAATACCTACCGTTGAAGTTGTGCTTACCATTTTGCATGCTGGCGGTAAATTTGGCGGTGAAGGTTATAAAGTGTCAGGCGGATTGCACGGTGTAGGCGTGTCGGTTGTAAACGCGCTGTCTACAAAGTTGGAAGTGTGTGTCCGCCGAGATGGAAAGGAATATTCCATCGGCTTTGATCATGGTAAAACAGCTACAAAACTGCACGAAATAGGCAGGGCAAAAGGCACGGGCACAAAAACCACGTTCTGGCCTGACCCAGAAATATTTACTGAAACTACCGAGTTTGATTTTGATACGCTGGCTAATCGTTTTCGCGAAATGGCATTTTTGAACAAAGGGCTGAAAATAACCCTGCACGACGAACGATTTGGCAAAGAGCGCACCGAAACTTTCAAAGCCGATGGTGGAATAATTGATTTTGTGAAATATTTGAACGAGGGCAAGGAAGTTCTGAACAAGCCTATCTACTTCGCAGCTGAAAATGCAGATGGCGAAGTAGAAGTGGTAATGCAGTGGTCAAGTAGTTACAGCACATCAATAATGGCTTTCGCGAATAACATTAATACACACGAAGGCGGCACCCATATGGATGGCTTCAAGCAAGCCGTCACGCGCACATTAAACGATTATGCGCGCAGTAAAGGGTTGCTAAAAGAAAAAGATAGCAACCTAAGTGGCGATGACACTCGCGAGGGTTTAGCCGCAATAATAAGCGTTAAGCTGCACGACCCGCAATTCGAAGGTCAAACAAAAACCAAGCTGGGTAATACCGAAATTCGCCCGCTTGTGCAAAATGCTGTTACGCAAGGTTTAGCAGAGTATTTGGAAGAAAACCCCACACCAGCAAAGCGCATTGTGCAAAAAGCAAGCCAAGCGCTAAAAGCTAGAGAAGCTGCTCGTAAAGCTAGGGAAGCTACGCGCAGGAAAGGCGTGCTTGATAGCTTTGCGCTGCCGGGTAAGTTGGCTGATTGTTCTAGCAAAGATGCATCTTTGTCGGAAATATTCATTGTAGAGGGCGATTCTGCAGGTGGTTCAGCCAAACAAGCGCGCGACCGTAAATTTCAAGCTATCTTGCCGCTACGTGGCAAAATTCTGAACGTGGAACGCGCTGGTTTGCACAGATCGCTAAATTCCGACACAATCAGCAGTCTTATCACCGCTATTGGCACAAATATCGGTGAAGACTTCGATGCTGAAAAAGCACGTTATCATCGCATTATCATAATGACTGATGCTGATGTAGACGGTGCGCATATTCGTTGTTTACTGCTAACTTTCTTCTATCGTTATATGCCAGAGCTGATCAGCCGCGGTTACATCTACATTGCGTGTCCGCCGCTATATGGTCTGAAGAAAAAAAATTCCCGCAACGTAAAGATAGAGAAGTATATCTTTAAGGAAGATGAACTGAAGGCTTATTTGGCATCGCTTCCCGACCCTGACAAATTTGACGTGCAGCGCTACAAGGGTCTTGGTGAAATGGATCCTGAGCAGCTTTGGGAAACTACGATGGAGCCGCAGAATCGTACACTTTTGCAAGTAAATATTGATGATGCTGCCCGTGCCGAGCGCGTGGTAAGCGAATTGATGGGAGAACAGGTTGAGCCGCGAAAAGAGTTCATCCAGCGCCATGCAAAAGATGTTCGCTATTTAGATATTTAGCGATAACTGCTGCAAATATAAAGACCAACGAAATATGCTGCAGGAAGGCAGAATATGTCAGATAACGAAATGTTTAATGAAGAGCATGAGGGCGAAACGCCCGACACAACAGATGTAACCGAGAAAGAGGCTGCTGAGCAGGAAAGCGCCGAATTATCGGATGCAGAAACTGCCGTTACTGGTGATGTGCAGATAGCGGAATTAGGTAAGGAAATGCAACAGTCGTTCTTGGAGTATTCCATGAGCGTTATTGTTGCGCGCGCGTTGCCTGATGTTCGCGATGGCCTGAAGCCGGTACATAGGCGCATTCTTTACGCTATGAACGAATCGGGCTATCTACCCACGAAGCCGCATATGAAATCGGCGCGTACAGTGGGCGATGTTATAGGTAAATATCACCCTCATGGCGACTCTGCGGTGTATGACACAATGGTGCGTTTGGCACAACCATTTAGTATGCGCTTGCCACTGGTAGACGGGCACGGGAATTTTGGCAGCATTGACGGCGATTCTGCGGCGGCAATGCGTTACACCGAGGCGCGCTTAGACAAGCCGGCTATGGAAATACTGCGCGACCTTGACAAGGAAACTGTTGATTTTCAGCCTAACTATGACGAAAGCCTGCAAGAACCTAAGGTGCTTCCTGCGCGATTCCCGAACTTGTTGGTTAACGGCAGTAATGGTATTGCTGTAGGTATGGCTACCAATATTCCGCCACACAACTTGGGTGAAGCCATAGATGCGACTATTCTTATGTTGGATAATCCTGATGTCACCACCGAAGAGCTAATGAGCGCTATGCCGGGACCAGACTTCCCAACCGGTGGTCTAATCATGGGCAAAAAAGGCATTGTTGACGCATATGAAACTGGTCACGGCAATATAACCGTGCGTGCTAAATGTGTGTTTGAAGAGAAGAAGTCGGGTCGCAGTTCTATTATTGTGAAAGAAATTCCGTATCAGGTTAACCGTAAGCGCCTGTTAGAAAAACTAGGCGAACTGGTGCGCGAGAAGAAACTACCTGAAATTTCGAACATTCATGATGCTGCAGATCGTCGCGGAATAGACATCATAATTGATCTAAAAGCCAACGCTATTCCGCAGGTAGTACTGAATAAGCTGTTTAAGCATACGCAGTTGCAAGTTGGATTCGGAATAAACATGCTGGCTTTGGTTGACAATACACCGCGCGTGTTGTCGCTAAAAGAAATCTTGCATTACTACATTCAGCACCAGATAGATGTTGTTACGCGCCGCACGCGCTATGAATTAGCAAAAGCGGAAGAGCGGGCACATATTTTAGAAGGCTACATAGTTGCTTTAGATAACATTGACGAGGTTATCCATATAATTCGCAGTAGCCAAACCGACAAAGAGGCAAGCGAGCGTTTGCGTGAACGTTTTGGATTAACGAAACGCCAAACCGATGCTATTTTGGAAATGCGTCTGCGTCGTTTGACCGGCTTAGAGCGCGAAAAGATAGAAGCTGAATTGTCCGATTTGCGCGAACGCATTGCCTATCTAAAAAGCTTGCTAGATGATGAGCATTTGCTGCGCGGTGTTATCAAAGATGAGCTGCTTGAAATTCGCAGGAAATATGCAAATGCGCGCCGTACTCGCATTACCGGTGAAGCGCGCGATATAGAAGTTGAAGACTTGGTTCCCGACGACAATATGGTAGTTACCATGACGGAAGCGGGCTACATTAAACGTATGCCGGTTACAGCTTATCGTCAGCAGAAGCGCGGCGGCAAGGGCATGCAAGGCGTAAACCTAAAAGATTCCGATTTCGTAGAGCATCTGTTTGTGGCAACTAATCACTCCTACATGCTGTTCTTCTCTACAAAAGGCAAAGTTTATCGTCTGCATGTGTACGACATTCCCGAAGCTTCGCGCCATGCCCGCGGCACGGCTATAGTAAATTTGTTGCCGCTGGAAAAGGGTGAAACTATTTCGGCAGTTATTTCTACTAAAGAATTCCCAGCCGACGAATTCCTAATGTTCGCCACTTCAAAGGGTACTGTGAAAAAGACCGCTATGGATCTATATGACAGAACGCGCCGCGACGGTTTAATTGCTATCAATCTGAATGATGACGATGAGCTAATTTCGGTGCGCCGTGTGGCGAAGGGCGAAAAAGTCATAATGGTTTCTAGTGCGGGTAAAGCCATTTTGTGGGATGAATCGGAAGTACGCGCAATGGGTCGTACTGCTACAGGTGTGCGCGGCATGATGGTGCCAGCCGATGCGCATGTGCTAGGCATGGAAATAGCGCGTCCGGGCACAGACTTGTTTGTTATAACAGAAAAAGGCTACGGCAAACGTACATCTGTCAGTGAATATAGCGAACATCATCGTGGCGGACAGGGCGTTTACACTATTACGATGACGCAAAAGAAAGGCTTGCTAGTTGCCATGAAGATTGTGGAAGCTAGCGACGAGATAATGATTATCTCTGAAGAGGGCGTTATAGTTCGCACTCCTGTGAAAGGAATCAGTGAACTTGGGCGGCAGGCTCAGGGCGTGCGCTGCATGAATATATCAGATGGCGACAGAGTAACTGCGGTAGCCATTAGCGACACTGGCAACAAGAAAAAACAAAACACCGATTCCGTTGATGAAGATGCTAGCTTAACAGGTGTGGAGGAAATTAATTAGCTTGATAATTTGATGCACGATTGAATATAAGCAGAAAACGCCAGCAAGTGTATTGAATTGTTGCGGTGTTTAGTCCGGCGGTTGTAGCGGACATCCATAGCAAGTACTTATTGAACTAAGTGCTGTGGGGGTTAGTTGCAGCCGCCGGAATTTATAATGTTTCACGTGAAACATTCTTTAGAAATAACTGGTTTCGAGTTAAAAATAGTGGCCATTGTTGCCATGACGTGCAATCACGTTGCAAATGTTTTTGAAGCTTGGTTGCCATTGCCAATATTGTTTGTACTGTTTGCTGCGGGTGGCATTACTTTTCCCATAATGGCGTTTTTGTTGGTCGAAGGTTATGTTCATACATCAAGTTTAAAGAGGTATGCACTACGTCTTTTTGTATTTGCGCTTGTTTCCCAGATTCCGTATTCATTGTTGTTTGGTGCATGTGGAAATGTGTTATTTACGCTGTTAATAGGTTTAGGAATTTTGCGCATAAACGACAGGTGTGGAGTAGGCTTTGGACTTTTGGCAACTCTTTGTTGCACAGTAGTTTTGAGTGCGCATTTTGATTGGGCAACTACTGGGTTAGTAGTAATTTATATGTTTAGCGTGTTGCGCGATGTAAAAATCTCAGGTGATGAACTTTCTGTTTTTGACCACGCAGCACAAGAGCGCATGCTGCGTGCTGAAAGACGAGCAAATCTTATAACGATAATCGGCACCATGCTTGTTCCTATGTGTGTAACTTTATTTAATGGACTTCGCACTAACGACATGCTTACTATTGGGTATGCATTAATTGGCTATACGGCGGCAACAATAATGCTATGTTTTTACCGCGGAAGTCGCGGAAAACCTATGAAATGGCTTTTTTATGCGTATTATCCAGTTCATCTGTTGGTAATTTACGCCATTACTGTAATATTCTTATAAAAATTCCTTGACCCGAACTGCTGAAATGAGGTAGTCTTGTCAAGCACTTTTTTGAGGGCCCGTAGCTCAGTTGGTTAGAGCGCACGCCTGATAAGCGTGAGGTCGCTGGTTCAAATCCATTCGGGCCCACCATTTTGCGATAAACGCTCCATCGTGAGCCGAGTTAGCCGGTGGAGCGTTTATTAAAAGTGTGGGTCTGTTGTCAGACTGAACGGTTTGGCAAACGGGCAAGAATGTTTCACGTGAAACATTTGCTAACATATGTGGGGCATTAGCTCAGCTGGGAGAGCGCGGGCTTTGCAAGCCTGAGGTCAGGGGTTCGATCCCCCTATGCTCCACCACGAATTTTCGAGCCGACAAGTTCGGCTCTTTTTCATTTTTGTGAAGCCTTCAAGGATCGAACCCCGCGAGAGCACAGCAGCCCAGTGGGCTGTTGTGGGTCGAAAGCCGAAGGCTTAAGGTCTTTACGGATTCGTGAAGCGAATACGTGTCGATCCCCCTATACTTCACCACAAAAGTATTAGGCGAACCCTTGTTGCAGGAGTTCGCCTTTTGATACCTCTTAGTGGGTTAATACTTAAAAAATGTGTCTAGCGGTATTATTCATGGATTGCGGTTGTTAATTGAATTCTTAATCTGAATACCTCTGAACACCCGTCCAGATTAAGATTGTGCATGTCCATATTGCGATTGCAATCAATTTCGTTAAGTTGCAGAGTTTCAAATGCGTAGCGAGAGAAATAAATTGACAAAAATGGTCAAAACTTCCGACTTTCCACGGTCGGATTGCCATGAAGGCAGCTTGAATTGTGGAGAACACTGGGCAAACAGCATTTGGTGATGCAT